>JAKVKY010000011.1 GCA_022484685.1 Acidaminococcaceae bacterium
TGGCGATAGCTAAGGGGTTCCACCTGTTCCCATTCCGAACACAGTAGTTAAGCCCTTATACGTCGAAAGTACTTGGCTGGAAGCGGCCTGGGAGGATAGAGCGTTGCCGGTTAAATAACCTGCATCTAGTGATGCAGGTTATTTTTTTCAATCATTTGTAATATAAGCATTTACAATCAGAGAAAACATTTTGTGAACTAGCATGGAAAACTTCAAGAAGTTACTAAAATTCTATTTGTATTCTCTGCAACAATATAGTATAATAGTACAGTCAGATTCAAACTAAGCAAGCAAATGGAGGAGTTATATCATGTCCGGACATTCAAAATGGGCGAATATTAAACATAAAAAAGGTAAGGCGGATGCGGCTAGAGGTAAGATAACCACTAAGATTGGCCGCGAGATTACTATCGCTGTCAGAATGGGTGGTCCTGACCCGATTGGCAATATGCGTCTTAAATTGGCGCTGAGCAAGGCCAGAGCTAATAACATTCCTAAGGATAACATTAAGCGCGCCATCGCCAAAGGTGCTGGTGAAGCCGGTGGCGCCAGCTATGAAGAAATAAGCTACGAAGGTTACGGTCCCGCAGGCGTGGCTATCATGGTTACCTGCCTGACAGATAATAAGAACCGTACAGCCTCCGATGTAAGACATGCTTTTTCTAAGCATGGCGGCAACATGGGCGAGACCGGCTGTGTAGGCTGGATGTTCAAACGTAAAGGTGTCTTTGCGATTGATGCAGAAGCCGGTTATAAAGAAGACGACATCATGATGGTTGCTCTGGATGCCGGTGCTGAGGATATTAAGTCTTCTGAAGATGGCTTTGAAGTCATCACTCAACCTGAAGATTTTGATGCGGTAGAAAAAGCTCTGGCAGAGCATAACATTGCCACTGTGGCTGCAGAAATCAACATGGTTCCTGATACCATGGTTTCTCTGCAAGGTGAAGATGCAGAGAAGGTTCAAAGGACGATTGATGAATTAGAAGACCTGGATGATGTTCAGGATGTCTTTTCTAATGCAGACTTGCCGGATTTACCGGATGAGGAAGATTAAGTATTGTAGGATGATGAGGCAGGCTGATAAGCCTGCCTTTTTCATAAGTGGGGCAGCAGCATGATCGCATTAGGCATTGACCCGGGTACGGCTATCTGTGGCTATGGGGTTGTAGAACAGGTGGGCAGCCGTTTAACACCACTTTATTATGGTGCAGTCATAACCACCAAGGATATGGCGCCGGAAATGCGCTTAAAAAAAATATTTGATGACCTTTCCCAGTTGATTCAGCACTTCCATCCGGATGTCATGTCGGTAGAAAAATTGTTCTTTAACCGAAATGTGACAACGGCTATCCCTGTGGGACAGGCCCGGGGCGTCGTGCTTCTGGCCGCAGCCATGCAGAATTTACCCATCCTGGAATTTACACCGATGCAGATTAAGTTGGCCGTGGTTGGTTATGGCAAAGCTGATAAGGAACAGGTTACTTTTATGGTGCAACATATCCTGAACATCAAGGAGAAACCAAGGCCTGATGATGTGGCGGATGCTTTAGCGATGGCTATTTGCGGCCTGCATACGGCTTCATCTCCTCGCTGGCAGTTGAACAAAAGATAAGAGTAGGTAGGGGAGGTAGAGAACATGATTGGGTCTGTAACCGGACAGGTAGCTTATGTAAGCAGTGATTATTGTTTGGTAGAAACCTCAGGCGGGGTAGGCTATAGGATCTTTATGCCGGCCACTCAATTAACATCTCTAACCGTGGGACAAGAAGTTAAAGTTTTGACTTCGACCATCGTCCGTGAGGATGCTATCTTGCTGTATGGCTTTTTAACGAGAGAATATTATAATCTATTTACCTTACTGTTGACCGTCAATGGCATTGGACCTAAGGGTGCCCGCGGCATCTTGTCCGCCGTGAAACCGGATGCTTTTTACCTGGCGATTCAGAGCCGGGATGTGAAAGCGCTGACCAAACTTCCCGGTATAGGTAAGAAAACAGCCGAAAGAATGGTCCTGGAATTAAAGGATAAGGTGGGCGGCCTTACAGGCAGTGAGACAGAAGGTACAGATGTTGCAGCGGCGTTTGGCGCAGCAGAGGGGTCACCGGTGAATGAGGCGTTAGAGGTCCTGACTTCCCTTGGCTATACGAACTCGGAAATTTTACCGGCTTTGCAAAAGATTCCTGGTTATGAAAAATTATCAGCCGAAGATTTGACCAGGCAGGTCTTAAAGATTTTTGGTGGGAGAAAATAATGGAATTTGATGATCGCATCATAGCGGGACATGAAAAAGAGAGCGATACCTGGCAGTATAGTCTGCGCCCCAGGTTGCTGTCCGAGTACATTGGCCAAAAGAAAATTAAAGATAATTTGTCCGTCTTTATCAAGGCGGCGGCGGAACGCAAGGAAGCCCTGGATCATGTGCTTCTTTTTGGCCCTCCCGGTTTGGGTAAGACCACGCTGGCCAATATTATTGCCAACGAGCTGAATGTGAATATCCGGGTTACGTCCGGACCGGCTATTGAAAGGCAGGGCGATTTGGCCGCTATCTTAACCAACCTTGGCGACAACGATGTCCTTTTCATCGATGAGATTCACCGGCTCTCCAAGACGGTAGAGGAGATACTCTATTCAGCCATGGAGGATTATGCCCTGGATATCATTATTGGCAAGGGACCCAGCGCCAGATCTATGCGCCTGGATTTGCCTAAGTTCACATTGATAGGCGCTACCACCAGGCTGGGTGCAATCTCTGCGCCGCTCAGGGATCGTTTTGGCGTGCAGTGCCGGCTGGAATTTTATCGGCCGGAAGATTTAGCTTTTATCATTACTAGGGCGGCGGAGATTCTAAAGGTACAAATTAATCCGGACGGGGCTTTGGAGATCGCACGCCGGTCCCGGGGAACGCCTCGTGTTGCCAACCGCCTCTTAAAGAGGGTGCGTGACTTTGCCCAGGTACAGAAAGCAAACCTTATCGATGTCCAGGTAGCCAAGGATGCGCTGGCTAAGTTAGAGGTAGACAGCAATGGCCTGGATAAAAACGATTATCGTATCTTAAATACGCTGGTACGTACTTTTAGCGGTGGACCGGTAGGCGTAGAAACTCTGGCTGCGGCCGTGAGTGAAGAAGTAGAAACTATTGAGGATGTCATCGAACCTTATTTGATGCAGCTGGGGCTTTTGCAACGTACGCCACGGGGCAGGGTGGCCACCAGGACAACCTATGAATACTTGGGTGTACCATGGAACCCGGACGGAAAAACTGGAACGGCGGACAAGCAGGAGCAACCGTTGTTTGGAGATAAATCATGAAGCTGTTATTACATGCCTGCTGTGCTCCCTGCGCCTGCTATCCTACGGAGCAGTTAACCGGTCAGGGGATAGATTTTACCATCCTTTTTTATAATCCTAATATTCATCCTTTTAAAGAATTTAAGCATCGTTTAGAGACGCTGCGGGAATTTGTTACCAAAAAAGATTACAAGCTTCTCATTGATAAGAGCTACCCTTTAGAGGAATGTATCAGGGGCATGCTGGCTGAAAAAGAAGTGCGTTGTGCGTATTGTTACCGCATGCGGTTGCGTTATGTGGCGGCTTATGCGAAAAAGCATGGCTTTGATGCTTTTAGCACCACGCTTTTAGTGAGCCCGTATCAAAAGCATGATTTAATCAAGCGTGAGGCCGAAGCTGCGGCCAAAGAATTTGCCATTCCTTTTTATTACGAAGATTATCGTGCAGGTTATGAGCGCGGCGTGCAGATTAGTTTAGACCTGGGTTTGTACCGCCAGCCCTATTGTGGCTGTGTGTTTAGTGAACGGGACAGATATTATCAGCCCTGGCACTACGAACATCAAGATACGGGATCCCTGGTGCAAATTACTAAAAATATTGCGGAGATTAGATAAGAAAGAGGCAGCTGATGAAAAAATTTTGGGCACTGCTGGCCTGGTTGCTTTTCCTGCCCTTAAATTTTAGCAGTGCTGCGGAACCTGATATTGCCATTGGCCTGGTTCAAAACCAGTTTTCGGCGGAAGTGGTAGCTGCAGGTGATTTTGTGGTTACCGATAGTGCCGGCACGTTCCTGTCATCTTTGCCTAGAGGCAAGTATTTTTTGAATGCCGCTAATGGGAAGATAAATATTGGCACGCGCAGTTTTAGCCAGGATCTTATTTTGCGGGAAAAAGATGCGCAAAAGATGTTTGCCGTGAATAAGCAGACCTACCGCGGCCGGGTCCAAATTTTGCTGGATAGCGGGAAAAAGTTACAGGTGAATAACCTGGTGCCGTTAGAAAGCTATGTCCAGTCGGTGCTGGGACCTAAGTCTTCCCCTATCTGGCCGGATGAGGCTATTAAAGCTCAGGCCGTGGCAGTCAGATCTTTTGCATATGCCAGGATGCAGGCCTCTGACCAGGCTTATGCCTTAAAGGCCAGCGACCAGGATATGTATTATGGCGGCAGCAGTACTGAAAATACTTTAATTAGTAAGCTGGCGGCTACTACCAGAGGCGAAGTTTTATATTATGATGCTACGCCGGCCCTGGCTTATACTACGGAAAGTTCCGGCGGCAAAACAGAAAGCGCCGCCGTGGCTTTAGGAAAATCTATTCCTTATCTTGTTTCTGTGCAGGATTATGATGAGGACAGTCCGTCTTTTAAATGGACCAAAACTATCAGCGTGGCAGATGTGGAACGTATCCTGGCACAGAACGGCCATAATCTGGGCAAGTTAAAAAGTTACCGTTTGTCACCTTTAAAGGAGCCTTATGGCGAAGATCGTTCTGCTACCGGCAGGGTGCTGACCATGTATCTGAAAGGTAATGCCGGCGACGCGCTGCTTACCGGAACCGAACTGGCGGCTATTCTGAATCTGAACAGCACGCTCTTTGATGTGAGTGCTACCAGGGTAATACCTGCGAAGATTGATATTCCCATTGAAAATCCTTACGGGATGGAGATTGGCCGTAAAGAAGTTCCCATCAAGGTGAACGGCGATGATGAACCGCGCTGGAAACAAGTTCTGCCCGGCTATGTCCTTTTAAACGGCACCCCGGATGAAACCCTGGTTTTTAACGGCCGCGGGTACGGCAGCGGCCTTGGTTTAAGCAAGTGGGGTGCGCGGGGCATGGCGAATAGCGCCGCCGCCGACCAAAAAGATTATTACAAGGTTATCCTGGAACATTATTTCCCCGGGACGTATCTGGTAAAATTATATTAATAATGAATAAAGGAAGTAGAAGAGATGTTAGTGACAGATTTTGATTACGATTTGCCAAAGGAACTGATTGCCCAGCACCCTATGGAACCCAGGGATCACTCCCGGCTGCTGGTGCTGGATAAAGATACGGGTACTATGGAGCATCGCCATTTTTATGATATTTGCGAGTATCTGCGCCCCGACGATTTATTGGTTTTTAATGATACGCGGGTTATTCCTGCCCGTTTACACGGATTTAAAGATACCGGCGCCCATGTGGAAGTGTTCCTGTTGACCAGGTTGAACGGTACTGATTGGGAGGTACTGGTCCGTCCCGGAAAAAAGCTGCAGGTAGGGGCCAAGATTAAGTTTAGTGATGAACTGGGCTGTGAGATTATTGACCACACGGAATTTGGCGGCCGTATCGCCAGGTTCTCTTTTACCGGTATCTTTGAGGAAATCCTGGACCGCCTGGGGGAGACGCCGCTGCCTCCTTATATCACGGCACCCCTTGCTGACAAAGAACGCTACCAGACGGTTTATTCCCGGGAAAGAGGTTCCGCGGCAGCACCGACCGCCGGTTTGCATTTTACGAAAGAACTGCTGGCCAAGATCAAGCAGATGGGGTGCGAAGAAGTTTTTGTGACCCTGCATGTGGGCTTAGGCACTTTTAGGCCGGTTAGTGAAGCCGTCATCGAAGATCACGAGATGCATAAAGAGTTTTATACGGTTCCTCCTGCTGCTGCGGCTGCGATTAATAAAGCCAAGGCGGAAGGACGCAGGATCGTTGCCGTGGGCACCACGTCCGTCCGGACCCTGGAGTCTGCCGGGCAGGACGGCACGATACATGCTGGCGGCAACTGGACTAAGCTTTATATTTATCCCGGCTATAAATATAAATTTGTGGACGCTTTAATTACGAATTTCCACCTGCCGCAGAGCACGCTCCTGATGCTGGTATCAGCTTTATCCAGCCGGGAAGTTATCCTGCGGGCTTATGCGGAAGCGGTCAAGGAAAAATACCGTTTCTTCTCTTTTGGCGATGCCATGTTCATTACTAAACTGGCAGAGCGGAAAACTATGACGAAGGAGTAATCATGCACGCAGTGACCTATGAATTATTAAAAGAAGACGCTACCTGCGGGGCAAGGCTGGGGAAGCTGCACACGCCCCATGGCGATTTTGATACGCCGATGTTCATGCCCGTGGGTACCCAGGCCACCGTTAAGACCCTTTCTCCGGAAGAACTTTACGCCATGGACAGCCAGGTTATCTTGTCCAATACTTACCATTTGTTCCTGCGGCCAGGTAGTGATTTGATCCGTAGAGCGGGCGGGCTGCATAAGTTTATGAATTACAAACGGGGTATTTTGACGGATAGTGGCGGGTTTCAGGTTTTCAGCCTGGGCGCCATGCGCAAGATTTCTGAGGAAGGCGTGACCTTCCGGTCCCATATTGACGGTTCCAAGAAATTTTTATCACCGGAGATTGCTACTCATGTCCAGGAAGATTTAGGTTCGGACATTGCGATGGCTTTCGACGAATGCATACCTTATCCTGCCGAGTTTGAGTACGCCAAGGTTTCGACCCAGCGGACCACAAGGTGGGCCAAACGTTGTCTGGACAGTCATACCAGGCCGGACCAGTCGCTGTTTGGCATCGTGCAGGGCGGTATTTACCCTGAGCTCCGGAAGATGAGTGTCCAGGGGCTTTTAGAAATGGATTTTGCCGGTTATGGTATCGGCGGGTTAAGCGTCGGCGAACCCAAGGAAACCATGTATGATATCCTGGGACAGACCACGGAGCTGATGGATAAACATAAAGCCAGGTATTTGATGGGAGTTGGTACGCCGGATTGTATCGTGGAAGCGTTCAATTTAGGCGTGGATATGCTGGACTGTGTGTTCCCTACCAGGGTAGCCAGGAATGGCACGGCGATGACGGCCACCGGCAGGCTGGTGGTACGGAATGCCAAATATGCGGAAGATTTTAAACCCATTGATGAGCATTGCCAGTGTTACACCTGCAGAAATTTTTCCAGGGCCTATATCAGGCATCTGTTTAAGGCGGAAGAATTATTTGCCTTGCGGCTTTTAACCATTCACAACCTGTATTTCCTATTAGATTTTGCCAAACAGATCCGGGCTGCGATTGCGGCGGATCGTTTCCCCCAATTCAGGAAACAGTTCTGGGAAAATTATCGTGATTGTCAGCTGTAACTGCCCGGCAGTTAAAAAAGGATTTGCTAAAAGGGCAGAGAATATAAAGAAGTATAATACTTGGAGGAGGTGTGTCTATGCCTAGCGGAGATATTATGAATATGGTGAACGCTGTCTGGCCTTTTATACTGATGGCAGCTATTTTCTATTTCTTGTTATGGAGACCTCAGAAGAAAGAACAACAGAGGCATCAAAGGATGCTGGACGCTCTGAAGAAGGGCGACAAGGTGATAACCATTGGCGGTATCTACGGTGTGGTTACCACGGTAGGTGAAAAAAAGATTACCCTGGAAGTTGCGCCGGGGGTGATCCTGGATTTCTCCAGGAGTGCGATTAACGGTTTTCAGGATGCCACTAAACAGGAACTGACGGAGAATGCTTGAGAAAAAACAAGTGCGGCAGGAACTTTTACAGATCCGTAAAAGTTTTTCTCCACAAGAGGTAGAAGCGAAAAGTGCGGCTGTCTGCCAACATATTTTAGGTTCCACCGCGTACCGGCAGGCACACTGTATCATGGCTTTTTTAGCCTTTGGTCAGGAAATTTCCGTCGATAGGGTCTTGCAGGATGCCTTGAATAGTAATAAAATTATTGCCGTACCCTATGTGTTGTCGAAGACGGAATTTAAAGCGGTCCGTTTTCAAAGTTTCAGGGACCTGGAGTTGGACCGTTATGGTATCAGGTCTGTGAAACCGCCCGTACAGGAAGTGCACCCGGAAGCTTTTGATCTTTTACTGGTACCCGGGGTCGGCTTTTCCAGGCAGGGGCAGCGGATGGGGATGGGAGCAGGCTATTATGACCGATTCTTAGCCTTGACATCGGGATTCAAACTGGGCGTGACCTGTACAGCTTTACTTACCGGCGCAGCATTGCCGGTGGACAGGTTTGACCAGGATGTGGATGCACTGGTGACGGAAAAGGGCATTAGTATATGTTCACAGGCAGGTAAATAAACCAGGGAAAGGGGTTAGAAATTTTGAGATGGAATGAGATGGGCAAATTCATCGTGATTGCCTTAGCAATTATCGGTGGTTTTTGCATGTACGTCAGGCCGCTATCGAACAGCGTTAGACAAGGCCTGGATTTACAGGGAGGTACCCACGTGGTACTGCAGGCTGTTGATACGCCTGAGTTTAAGGTAGATGATGACGCTGTCAATCGTTCAGTAAAGATTATTGAACGCCGTGTGAATGAGCTGGGTTTAACCGAACCGGTTATCCAGCGTCAGGGCAAAGACCGTATTATCGTGGAACTGCCCGGTGTTAAGGATCCGGAAAAAGCTATCGGCATGCTGGGACGTACCGCCCTTTTGGAATTTAAGGATATGAGCGGTAAGACAGTGATGACCGGTTCTGATTTAAAAGATGCCAAGGCGCAGATTGCTCAGAACAATCAGGCCGTGGTTTCCATGGAATTTACCACGGAGGGCGGCAAAAAGTTTGCTGATATCACGGCCCGCAATGTAGGTAAACAAATTTCTATCGCCCTGGATGGAGAAATCCTTACCAGTCCGGTAGTACAGGAAGCCATCACGGGCGGCCACGCCCAGATTACCGGTTCCCGGAATATGGAAGATGCTGAGCATCTGGCTATTTTGCTCCGCAGCGGTTCCCTGCCGGTCAAACTGGAAATCCTGGAAAACCGTACGGTTGGTCCTACCCTGGGACAAGATTCCAAGGAAAAGAGTGTGAAAGCATTTACCATCGGTGTTATCGGTGTCTTCGCCTTCATGCTGATTTTCTACAGACTGTCCGGCGTGGTAGCAGATATTGCTTTACTGCTGTATGTCATGTTGCTGCTTTTAATCATGAAATATTTAAATGCTACCCTGACCCTGCCGGGTATTGCGGGCATCATCTTGTCCATAGGCATGGCCGTAGATGGCAACGTCTTGATTTTCGAGCACTTTAAAGAAGAAGTTATACATGGCAAGAGTTTGCGTAACGCCATGGATTCTGGTTTCTCCAGAGCACTGGTTACGATCCTGGATTCCAATATCACGACCCTGATCGCCTGCGCCGTTTTGTTCTACCTGGGCACCGGTCCTATCAGAGGCTTCGCAGTTACCCTGGCTCTGGGCGTTATCTTAAGTATGTTCAGTGCCGTAACGGTAACTAAATTCTTGCTAAAGTTCCTGATTAACGCTAACTTTACCAAGAGTCCTACCATTTTTGGCATCTCTGCTCCTAAGGCTAAGGAGGTGTCCAAATGAGATTAGCGGATTGCAAGTTTTCTTTTGTTAAGCACTATAAGATTTTCTTTGCCATCAGCATTATCTTTTTACTGATTGGCTTAGGTTCCATGATTGTCAAGGGCTTTAACCTGGGTATTGATTATACCGGCGGCAGCCTGATGGATGTGCAGTTCAGCAAACCGGTAACGGTAACTCAGGTGCGTGACACCTTGAAAAAGCATGATCTGGGCAACGCCATCATTCAGCTGGAAAGTGCTGACGCACAGGTCAGCGAAGCTACCGGCGTCTTAATCCGTACCTCCATTATTAATGATGAGACCAGACGTGCGGTCATGAATGATCTGACCAAAGATTTAGGCGAGTACAAGGTAAACCGCGTGGAGAACGTAGGTGCTACCGTGGGCGGCGAGTTGATTCAACAGGCAATCCTGGCCATTGTCATTTCCTGGATCCTGATGATCATCTACATTACCGTCCGCTTCCAGTTCAAGTTTGCCATTGCGGCGATTATCGCCCTGGTGATCGATGTCCTGGTTACGGTAAGTTATTTCTCGCTCCTGCATCTGGAAATTGATTCTACCTTCGTGGCGGCGCTTTTGACCGTCGTAGGTTATTCCATTAACGGCACGATTGTAATTTTCGACCGTATCCGGGAAAATTTAAAGATGCACCGGCGCAGTGAGACCATGACTGACCTGGTAGATCACAGTATCTGGGCTACTATGACCAGAACCATGTATACGAACGGCACTTCTATTTTTGCCGTACTGGCCATCTTCGTCTTTGGCGGCGAGACCATTCATAATTTCTCTTTCGCCATGTTGGTAGGTTTCTGCAGCGGCTGCTATACTTCTATCTTCCTGTCCGGTCCGTTGTGGTTATTCCTTTCCGGTCATAAGGCTGGAGAATAGTTTGACAGTTGTGCAAGCTCCCGTTTAGTACGGGAGCTTTTTTTGGTCTGGAACTTAAACTAAAGATAATTTGCGCGAAAATTAAAATTACTAACCAAATTGCCAAAAAAGTGTTATACTTAAAAGGTAACAAATAATATTTTAGGGGAGGCTTTATCAATGAAAATGAAAACAGCTGCAGTTGCGGTCATGACAGGTTGCGTGCTTTTTGCTTCGGCTGCGGTGCAGGCGGCACCTATAGATGACCTGCGGGCAGCTCTGAACCGGAAGCATGACCCGGTGGGTACTTATACCCTGCAGTTAACCATTCCTTTTAAGACCTTGAAAACCATGGAAAGTAAGACTATTTTGGACCTGCAGACTTCTCCGTATTGTGCTAAGGCCGTGACGACTACTTCTCTGGGTGGGGAAAATCCGGAAAGCAGCACCATTTATGATACGATTGAAGGTAACAGGACCAAGACTTACTCTCAGAAGATTCTCCATAAGGGTGATAAGGAGAAATCCTGGGTTTATAAATATACTCCTATTGAAGGCAGCACCAACGTGGTAGATAGCATCAGACCGGATTCTTTCCTGGGCTCCGTTAAGAATGTGGAACAGGTAAGTAATAGCAGCGGCGTGGAGCATTTACGCGTAGTCTTTGATAGTAATAAATTATATAGCGGTTTTGGTGTGAAGCATGCCTTAAAATCTGCCACCACGGAAGATGCTCAAACCGAGGCTGATTTTGATAAGGAATTTGAAAAGCTGCGTAAGGGTGGCGACAGCTATGGCGATGTCTATATTACCAACGGTAATATTACCAAGTTCACGGCTGATATCACGAAACCCGTGAAGGCTTTTGAAAATGTCATCATCAAGGGCGTCAGCAGAAAGAGCCACACCGGTGCCATGGGCGACTGGATTTTAAAGATGCTGCTCCGGACCGGCGATTCCAATATGACCATTGATTGTGCTCCGCTGAGCGGCCGGGTTTATATTCCGTCTGCAGTTGTGAATGCGGCTGTACCTGATCCTGATCAAAAGTAGTAGACTTATGTTTTCAGACCTGTTATAGTGGTAAAGTGTACCGGTGCTGCTAAGCAGCGGTGGGCTTTGTCCTGTGACAGGTCTTTTATTTAAAGGGATGATATGATGGCGGATGTTTTTGTTAAGGAGCAGCTGGTTCCCGGATGTGAAGAATTTAATCTGCAGGGGCCGTACGGGAATCTGTATGGAATTATCAATCACTGCCGGCGTGCAGAAAATGCCGGCAAGGTCCTGGTTATCGCTCACGGGTTTCGCGGTTCCCTGGAAGGCGGGGGCCGGGCTACCAAACTGGCGGCCCAGGCGGCGGAGTTGTGTCAGGTGGTGCGTTTTAATTTTTCGGAGTGTCAGTTGCTGAGTAAACAGGTCCGGGAACTGGAATGTGTCTTGCAGTTTGTTCAGTCCCGGCTGGCACCGCAAAAAGTCTGTCTGTTAGGGCGGAGCCTGGGTGGTGCAACCTCAATCCTGGTAGCGGGCCGGCGCAAGCCGGAGACTAAGCCGCAGCTGGACGGTCTGGCTTTGTGGTCTACGCCCAGTGATCTACCGGCTACGTTTAAAAATGTCCTGGGTCCGGCTAATTTCCAAAAATTAAGCGGCGGCCAGGATTTATGGCTGGAAGATGAACGGGGCAAAGTTTTAATTCAGGCGGCGTTTGTGCAGGAAATTCTGCAGTGTGCTTTGCCTCCGGTTTTAAAGCAGTGGCGGGGCAAACCCCTTTTAATTTTGCACGGTACAGACGACCAGGTCGTGGCGCCGGCGCAGGCACAGCAAAATTTTGCTGCGGCGGGGGAACCTAAACAACTGGTCTATATCCCCGGCGGCAATCATAGTTTTACTACTCAGGGGGAGGTGGCAGCTGCCACAGTTTTGCAGTGGTTGCGGTCCTGGCTGTAAAAAACAATGTTTCTTTACGAGTTCTTAATGCAAATTTGCAGGGATTTGTTATAATATAAGTAGTAGTTTAGATAAAGGAGTGGCATACGCGTATGAAAAAGATTTTCTTGATCTGTTTCCTGCTCCTGGCAGGATTAACCGCCAGTGCCTGCGGCAGTGATAAGGAAGCTGCCAAGCCGGCGCTGAAACCGGCCACGGCGGTCTTTGAAACCTCCATGGGTAATTTTGAATGTACCTTAGCTACGGACTTGGCACCGGAAACTTGTAAAAATTTTATCACCCTGGTACAAAAGGGTTTCTATAACGGCTTGACCTTTCACCGGGTGATTGACAATTTTATGATTCAGGGCGGCGATCCCAAGGGAGACGGTACCGGTGGACCCGGGTATGCGATTAAAGATGAGTTTACGTCTAAGCTGACGCACAACAGCGCCGGCATCCTGTCCATGGCCAACGCTGGTCCTAATACCGGTGGCAGTCAGTTCTTTATCACGTTGAAAGATACGCCGTGGCTGGATGGTAAGCATGCAGTATTCGGCAAGGTCACTAAAGGTCTGGATGTGGTTCTGAAGATTGGCAAGGTTAAAACAGATGCTAACGACAGACCGCTGCAACCGGTGACGATTAAAAAAATTACGATCGTGGAAGGTAAATAAGTGAACGCAGAAAGGCGGGTGTGACTTTGTCCTTCTTGTTAGGTGAGCATATCATTGAAACGAAAGACCAGCAGGAAATGGTGGGAATCCTGGGCCGTAATGACGAATTCTTACGTATCATCCAGGGACTTTATCCGGAGACAACGATGGTAGCACGGGGCACCAAAGTTGTTTTCAGCGGAGAAGACCGGGATGTGGAAGAATTGGAACAACTTTTTGGAGAATTGCTGTTCCTGTATCGCCAGGGACTGCCGTTGACTACGCATGACGTGCGTTACAGTGTCTACATGGTGAAAAATAAAAGCCTGGACCGGCTGCATGACATGTACGCTGATACGATCATCGTCACGCATCATGGACGGCGCGTGAATGCCAAGACGCTGGGTCAGTGGGATTATGTGCAGACTATCAGGAAGAACTTTATCACTTTTGGTATCGGACCCGCCGGTACCGGCAAAACTTATCTGGCGGTGGCACTGGCGGTTACCGCCCTCAAGAACCGGGATGTGGAAAGAATTATCCTGACCCGTCCGGCGGTGGAAGCCGGGGAAAAGCTGGGCTTTTTACCGGGCGATTTGCAGGAAAAGGTAGATCCGTATCTGCGGCCTTTGTATGATGCCTTGTATGATATGCTGGGCAGTGAGACAGTGCAGAAATTCCTGGATAAAGGGACCATCGAAGTAGCACCGCTGGCATATATGCGCGGCCGGACCCTGAATGATTCTTTTATCATTTTGGATGAGGCTCAGAACTCTACGCCGGAACAGATGAAGATGATCTTAACCCGTTTCGGGTTCGGTTCCAAGATGGTAGTGACCGGCGACGTGACTCAGATAGATTTGCCCAGCGGCAAGAATAGCGGTTTGCGTGAAGCCTCTCAAATCTTGAAACTGGTTCCGGGCATCGGTATGATTACCTTTGATGAGAAAGATGTGGTGCGTCACGAGATTGTGGCCTCCATCATCAAAGCTTACGAAAAATATGAACAAGGTACGGGCAAGGGTATAGGAGCAAGAAGATGAATATTACCTATAATGACGAGCAGCGCCGGATAAAAGTTCCGGCCGCCGCCAAGAAATTATTACGGGAGGCTTTGCAGGCAGTAGCAGAACTGCACGCCTTACCGGATAACACGGAAGTGGATATTACCATCGTGGATGATAAGGCCATCCACCAGATTAACAAGGAATACCGGCAGGTAGACAGACCTACCGATGTCCTATCGTTTGCTTTTGATGAGAGCGCAGATGAGGAACCGGAAATTCATGATAACCCGGAGGCACATCTGCTGGGGAATATTATCATCTCAGCCGAAACGGCAAGGCGCCAGGGTCAGGAATATGGCCACGGGTTTAACCGGGAACTGGCTTACCTGGCCGTGCATGGCTGTCTGCATCTTTTAGGCTACGATCATATGCAGCCCAAGGAAAAAGCCGTGATGCGCGCGGAAGAAGAAAAGGCGCTGCAGAAAATTCAATTGTCTCAGCAGGACCTGGCTGCGGCAGCGGTAGATGCTAAAACTGTAAAGAAGTTAGTGCGCCTGGCTAAAAAAGCCAGGGAAAATGCGTACACACCCTACTCCAAATTTAAGGTGGGGGCAGCAGTACTCACGCACAGTGGTACAACTTTTACCGGCTGCAACGTGGAAAATTCTTCGTACGGGTTGACCTGTTGCGCGGAACGCAATGCCATTTTTAACGCCGTGGGTGCCGGAGCCCAGGATTTATACTGCTTATGCGTCCTGGCAGAGACCAAGGAACCGGTAGCTCCCTGCGGCGCCTGCCGCCAGGTGATGAGCGAGTTCGGCGTGGAGTGGGTCATCATGGCTAACACGGCCGGTGCCACCAAGATCGTGCCTTTGGCGGATTTATTACCGTATGGTTTTACCAAACAAGCTTTAAAAAAAGTTAGATAAGGAGTAATAATCATAGAAAACATGGAACATGTAGCAGGGTTTATCGCCTTGATCGGCAGGCCCAGCGTCGGCAAATCGACATTGATGAATAAGCTGGTGGGGGAGAAAATCGCCATCATGAGCGAACGCCCCCAGACCACCAGGAATAAGATTATGTGTATCCTGAACACGCCTCAGGCGCAGTTAATCTTTTTGGATACCCCGGGTGTGCATAAGCCGCACCATAAATTAGGCGAGTACATGGTGAAGGTAGCAGAAGACACCATGAAAAGCGTGGACGTGGTCTTGATGATCGTGGACGCCACCAGAGCTAAGGGAGAAGAGGAAGAAGCTATCCTGGCCCAGCTGAAAAAGTTGACGGTACCGGCGGTCCTGGTTCTGAACAAGATTGATAAGCTGAGAGATAAAAGTGCCTTGCTCGGCGTGACGGATTATTATGCCAAGACGGGTTGCTTTAAGGCTATCCTGCCTTTGTCAGCGCTGGAGGATACGGATTTTTCCAGTTTGACCACGGAATTAAGCCGCAACCTGCCGGCCAGTCCTGACCTTTTCCCGGAAGATATGCTTACGGACCAGCCGGAAAAAGTTTTGGCAGGCGAACTGGTGCGGGAAAAGCTGCTGCAGGCCACCCGGGAGGAAGTGCCCCATGCCCTGGCAGTGGAAGTTGATACTTTTAAAGAACGGGAAAACGGTGTAATCTACATTCACGCCACTATTTTTGTGGAACGTGATTCCCAGAAGGGCATCGTCATCGGTGCCAAGGGCAGCCTGCTGAAGAAAGTGGGTCAGGAAGCCAGGAAAGATATTGAGGCTTTGCTGGACACGCGGGTGTTCCTGGAACTGAAAGTTAAGGTTAGACCTGATTGGCGTAATCATGCCAAAGATTTGCAAGAGTTTGGTTATAGTAGTCCCAAGTAAGGACGAAGCAGTTAAAGGAGAGATGCATCATAGACGCGGGGCCTGAAATATTTTCGTATATCTATCAAGTAGTGATAGCTTTAGTGATCATAGGACTGAATGCCTTTTTTGTCCTGGCGGAATTTTCCCTGGTACGGATTCGCAAAAGCCGTCTGGAGGATTTAATTGCCCAGGGCCGGAGTAAGGCTGCTTTAGTCCTGGAAATCAGCGAGCACCTGGATACTTATCTCAGTGCCTGCCAGATTGGTGTTACCGTGGCGTCACTTTTATTGGGCTGGTTCTGCGGGCCGCTGCTGGCCGAGTTCATCGTACGTTGTCTGGGCGGAGAAATGTCTGCCTGGATTACGCCGACTATAAGCGTGGTGGCAGCTTTTGTATGCATCGTGTTCCTGCATGTGGTATTAGGAGGACTGGTGCCCAGGTCGGTTGCCCTGGCCAAGGTGGAAGAAGCCGCAATGTTTGTGGCGGCGCCTTTGCAGTATTTCCATTATGTCTTATATCCGGTGGTGCTGTGCACTAATTTTGTTTCCCGGGGCGTGCTGAAAGTTTTGGGCTTCAAGACGGTTCCCCATGAGGATATCGCCAAAAGTGAAGATGAACTGCGCATGATTGTCAGCGCCAGTGAACGGGGCGGCGAACTGGATAAGGTGGAAAGCCGTCTGATAGATAACGTGTTTGATTTCTCCGACCGGGTGGCCAAGGAAATCATGGTACCCCGGCAGGATACGGTGTGCCTGTATGCAGATAAAAGTCTGCAGGAAAATTTACAGACGGTGCGGGAAAGCAATCACACCCGTTATCCGTTGTGCCTGGAAGATAAAGACCATATGCTGGGCATGATCCATGTGCGGGATTTGATGAACGTGGATAGGACCGCTACCAAGTTTGACCTGCGTACCATCATGCGGGAAATCATGGTGGTACCGGAAAGCATGAGCACGGGAAAAATCTTGCAGCTCATGCAGCATAAGCATTTACAAATCGCGGTGGTCATTGATGAATACGGCGGCACTGCCGGCCTGCTGACCCTGGAAGACCTGGTCGAGGAAATCGTGGGCGACATCCAGGATGAACACGACAAGGCCAAGGTGGCGGATATCGTCAAGCTGCCTCAGGACGAATATGAATTTGACGGCCTGGTACTCCTGGATGAGGTGGCAGAACTGCTGAACCTTGATTTTGAAGAACCGGAAGAAGATACCATCGGTGGTTATATCTTCGGCCTGCTGGGCAGGAAACCTGAATGTGGGGATGCCATCGTTTCCCACGGGTACCGGTTCGAAGTCTTGGCGGCGGCAGGTTTTAGGATCCTGCGGGTTAAGGCGGAACCGGTGCACCTGGAAGTGCAAAAAAAAGATGAATCAAAATAGTTTTAGTGATGAAGTAATCATCCTTAGTGCGAAAGACTGGCAGACCGTGGATAAATACGTGGTCTGTTTTTCCCGGAGCCACGGTAAGATTATTTTTATGGCTTACGGGGCTAAATATCCCAAGAGTCTGGCCGGACGGTTGGTGCAGCCATTTGCGGTGCTGAATGCGGAGTTTTACGAGGGCACGCGCCTGGCTAAGCTTAAATCCTGCTCCCTGGTTCAGGCCGCGCCGGCCTACGAGATCAAGGAGCTGGCATATGGTTCGCTTATTTTGGAAGCTACGGAGCTTTTAACGGAAGATAGCGACCCCAAGGAAGAAATTTATGTGCTGCTGGAGCAGTGCCTGCCTTTATTGAAAAAGCATAACCCGCGTCTGGTGGCCTTGGCGTATTTAGTAAAACTGTTAGAGCTGGCAGGAGTCGGACCGGTGCGGGACACTTGTGTTATCTGTGGCCGTACACCGGAGGACGCAGCCGGTTTTAGCAACGAGCAGGGCGGGCTGATCTGCCGGGAATGTGGTCCTGCCTACGGGGAACTGCAACCATTTCATGGGGAGACCAGACAGTTGTGGCAGCAGCTTTTACAACTGGATTTTCAGCAGCCGGCGGCTTTTAAGGTCAAAGGCGGCGCCCTGATGGAACTGGAGCAGATCGTGAACGGCTTTATCACCTATCAGGCGGATCAGCCGTTAAAATGTCTGGCGTTCCTGGCCCAGTTAAGCTGAACCCTTTTATTGACAAATGCGGGAGCAGAAACTATAATCTTAAGTGTGATGAAGGACAAGAGTACGCTGCTATCTCAGCGAGCCGGGAGAGTGCAAGCCGGCATCTGGCAGAAGAAGGCGGTCCGGAGCGAAAAAAATATGTTGAGGCGGGCTGCATGAGCAGCCAAGCAGGGTGGAACCGCGGATGATACTCCGTCCCTGTAACAGAAAATGTTACAAGGACGGAGTTCTTGTTTTTGTAACGAACTTGGAGGAGGAGCAGTATGGATTTTCAAAAAATTATTTTAACCTTACAAAATTACTGGTCGGAGCAGAAGTGTATCCTGGGCTTGCCCTACGATATTGAGAAAGGCGCCGGCACCATGAACCCTTCTACTTTTTTACGTGTCCTGGGACCGGAACCCTGGCGGGTGGCTTACGTGGAACCTTCACGTCGTCCTGCGGACGGCAGGTATGGCGACAACCCCAACCGTTTGTTCCAGCACCATCAGTTCCAGGTCATCATTAAACCGTCTCCGGAAAATATCCAGGAATTATATTTAAAGAGCCTGGCCGCTTTAGGCATCCATGAGGAAGAACACGATATCCGTTTCGTGGAAGATAACTGGGAATCACCAACCCTGGGCGCCTGGGGGATCGGCTGGGAAGTCTGGCTGGACGGCATGGAAATTACCCAGTTCACTTATTTCCAGCAGGTGGGCGGCCTGGACATTAAGCCGGTAGCCGTGGAAATCACGTACGGCTTGGAACGCCTGGCCATGTACATCCAGGGCGTGGAAAATGTTTACGACGTGCAGTGGGTGGATAATATTACCTACGGTGATGTCTTCTATACCAACGAGGTAGAGCAGTCTTATTATAATTTTCAGATTGCGGATACCAAGCTGCTCTTTGATCTGTTCGAGAAATATGAAAACGAAGCCAAGCGGGTCATTGCCACCGGCAATATCAGACCGGCTTATGATTATGTCTTAAAATGTTCGCATACCTTCAACCTGCTGGACAGCAGGGGCGCCATCAGCGTCAGCGAACGTACGGCTTATATCGGCAGGGTCAGGGCTCTGGCCAGGCTGTGCGCCAAGGCGTATGTGGCACAACGTAAGGAAATGGGATTTCCTTTATTGAAGGGAGAGGCGAAATAATGAAAAAATTACTTTTTGAAATCGGCACGGAAGAAATGCCGGCTAACTATATGCCCGGAATCTTAACTCAATTACAGGAACTGGCCACGAAAAAGCTGCAGGCCCTGGCAATTCCCTTCCAAAGCATTAAGGTGTACGGTACTCCCAGACGGATGGCTTTTTTAGCAGACGGGGTGGCTGAGGCTCAACCGGATAGCAAGACGGAATTCAAGGGACCCTCAGCTAAGATTGCCTTTGGACCTGATGGTAAGCCCAGCAAGGCCGCCTTGGGTTTTGCCCGTGGTAAAGGCATAGCTGCCGAGGACCTGGTGGTACGCGATAACTATGTATATGCCGTGAAGCAGGTGAAGGGTGCAGCCGTGGCGGACCTGCTGCCGGGTTTGTTACAGGATATCTTAACGTCTATCAGTTTCCCTACCAAAAATATGCGCTGGGCGGATTTTGATTTCCATTTTATCCGTCCTATCCGCTGGCTGGTGGCTTTATTTGGCGCCGACGTGGTGCCGGTGGCTATCACCGATGTGAAGTCGGACCGCTATACCCTGGGGCACCGTTTCTTGAGTAAAGGTAAGCTGGAACTTAAAGAAGCAGGCGACTATGTGCAGGTGTTAAATGACAATTTTGTCATGGTGGACCAGGATGCCCGCCGTGCCCTCATCAAGAAACAGGTGGAGGAACTGGCAGCCAAGGAAGGCGGCCGGGCAGAAATTCCTGCCGACCTGCTGGAAGAAGTAAACTACCTGGTAGAATATCCTACGGCTTTGTGCGGTAAGTTTGACGCTAAATTTTTAGGGCTGCCCAAGGCCGCGGTCATCACGCCCATGCGCGATCATCAGCGCTATTTCCCCGTGGTAGCGGTCGACGGCAAACTGTTGCCTAAATTCATCACGGTCCGCAACGGCGGGACAGAACATCTGGAAACGGTAGCTAACGGTAATGCCAGGGTTTTAAAGGCCCGTCTCAGTGATGCGGAATTTTTCTTTAACGAAGACCGAAAGATTAAACTGGAGGGCCGTCTGGAAAAGATTAAGAAAGTGGTATTCCAGGAAGGTATGGGCAACATGTATGACAAGTCCCTGCGCCTTGTTAATATCGTGGGCTTGCTCAACACGGAGCTCAATCTGCCGCTGACGGCCACGGATCTGGAACGCGCTGCTTATTTAAGCAAGGCTGACCTGGTTACCGGCATGGTTACGGAATTTACGGAACTGCAGGGTACCATGGGCAAGGAGTACGCCTTGCTGGACGGAGAGAAACCTGAGGTAGCTCAGGCCATCGAGGAACAATATCTGCCCCGCTTTGCCGGTGACAATCTGCCGCAATCCCCAATGGGAAGCATCCTCAGCATCGCCGATAAGCTGGACAATATCGCCGCTACTTTTGGCCGCGGCATGGCGCCTACCGGTTCCCAGGATCCGTTTGCCCTGCGCCGCCAGGCTCTGGGTATCATCAATATCGTCCTGGACAATCATTATCACCTGAGCCTGAAAAAGATCCTGAGCGGGATTTTTGCTTTGCTAAAACTGGAAGACCAGCAGCAGCCGCAACTGTTAACGCAGATCCTGGATTTTATCAACCTGCGCTTTAAGAACATGTTGCTGGATCAGGGCGTACGTTATGATGTGATTGATGCGGTCCTGCAAAATAAAGAAGCCGGCGACGACCTGTACGACCTGTATCTGAAGATAGTGGCCCTCAAAGACTTCGTGGCACAACCGGAAGCTGCAGCTCTGGTTCAGGCTTCGGTCCGGGTTAATAACCTGTGCTCCAAGATTGAAAAAGAAACCATCATCAGCGAAAGACTGCTCACAGAAGCTGCCGAAAAAGAGCTGTATAAACAGACAGCCACCGTGGATAAGGACATTATCCCGGCACTGGTTAAATATGATTATGCCGCCGTGCTGAAGCTGGCTGAAAAGTTAACGGCACCGATTAATAAGTTCTTTGACGATGTCATGGTCATGGATAAAGATGAGGCGGTAAAAAATAACCGTCTGGCTTTGTTGGACCAGGTACGCAGTATTATCAACGCGGTAGGCAACCTGTCGCTCCTGGTGGATTAAGCTTTCACGAAATCTTTATGCAGGGGGTTGCAGTATACTCGTGAATATGTTATAGTATATACTATATTGAGTAATGAAAACCTTTTAGCGTATCGCAAAGGAGAGCTGAAACATGCAAAAAGACAAAGAATTTTTACTCTGGTTTGAGCAACTGGAAAGAAAAGATGTACCTATCGTTGGCGGCAAGTCCTCGTCTTTAGGTGAAATGACATCCAAGACGGATGTGCCCGTTCCGTACGGGTTTGCTACTACGGCCTATGCTTATAGGTACTTTATGGAGAAGACCGGCCTGAAAGAGAAGCTGACTACTTTGTTAAGGGACCTGACGGATGTGGAAAACAGTGATCTGCTCCGGACAGTATGCGCCAAGGTACGTAAAGCCATCATGGCGGAAGAGATGCCTGAGGATTTACAGAAGGCTATCGCCGACGCTTATGCCAAACTGGCTAAGAAAGTAGGGGAAAAGGCTCCCTACGTGGCCGTACGTTCCAGTGCCACGGCCGAAGATTTACCCGATGCCAGTTTTGCGGGCCAGCAGGATACGTATTTAAATATCCAGGGTGCTGACAATGTGATTGCTCGGGTCAAGGAATGCTATGCTTCCTGTTTTACCGACCGCGCCGTATATTATCGTGAAAAACAAGGCTTTGACCATCTGGAACTGGCGTTAAGTGCCGTGATTCAGATGATGGTCTTTTCCAAGGCTGCCGGCGTTATGTTCACGGTGGATGTGGCTACCGGTAATGATGCCAACATCATTATCGAAGGCGCTTTCGGTTTAGGCGAATATGTGGTGCAGGGCACAGTTACCCCCGACCATTATGCTGTTTCCAAGGCCGATATGAAGATCGTGGACAAAGAAATTTACGAACAGGATGTGATGTTCGTCCGTAAAGAAGGCGGCGATTGCGAGGAACAACCGGTGCCTGCCGACAAACGCAAGGCTCAGACTTTGACGGATGCACAAATCCTGGAACTGGCCGGTTATGCGAAGAAGATTGAAGCCCATTACGGCTGCTATATGGATATTGAATGGGGTATTGACAGCAGGACCAATAAGGTCTGGATCCTGCAGGCCCGTCCGGAGACGGTCTGGTCTCGCAGAAAGAAAGAGGGTAAGACTTTGAACGCCAGCAGCACTGCAACTACCACGGACAGGAAAGTCATCGTGAAAGGTGCTCCTGCCAGCCCGGGACAAGTTTCCGGCAAAGTACATGTCATCCTTGATCCTTCCCGGATTGATGAGTTTAAGAACGGCGAGATCCTGGTAACTGAGATGACGGCTCCGGACTGGGTTCCGGCTATGAAAAAAGCTAAAGCCATCGTTACGGACAGCGGCGGCATGACCTGTCATGCCTCTATCGTCAGCCGTGAACTGGGCATTCCTTGTATCGTAGGCACCAAGAGCCGTGGCACAGCTGCTACGACTGCCATTAAAGATGGTGCGGAAGTTACGGTAGATGCTACCCATGGCGTAGTGTACGAAGGTATCCTGGAAGAAGCCAAACCGGCAGCGGCAGCAGCCACTACGGTAACCGCTGAATTCTTTGCGCCTACCGGCACCAAGGTTTATATGAACCTGGGCGATCCGGAACTGGCGGAGAAATATAGTTCCTTGCCTTGCGACGGCATCGGCCTTATGCGTGAGGAATTTATCTGGACTACCTATATTCACGAACATCCGCTGTATCTGATTAAGACCGGCCATCCGGAAAAGGTGGTTGAGGAACTGGCTGAAGGCATCCGCAAAGTTTGCCAGGCTCTGGCTCCCAGACCGGTAACCTTACGGTTCAGCGATTTTAAGTCCAGCGAATACCGTGACTTAAAGGGCGGCGACGAGTTTGAACCCTACGAGCCTTCCGCTTTGTTAGGCTGGCGCGGTGCTTCCCGTTACTATGACCCCAAGTATATTGAGGGCTTTAAGCTGGAATGCCAGGCTGTGAAGAAAGTGCGCGAAGAGTTCGGCTTGAAGAACCTGAACGTGATGATTCCTTTCTGCCGCAGCGTGACGGAATGTGAAAAAGTTACGGCGATTATGGCCAGCCAGGGTCTGGTACGCAACGCCGATTTCAAAGTCTGGCTGATGGCGGAGATCCCGTCCAACATTATCCTGGCGGATCAGTTCAACAAATTCGTGGATGGTTATTCTATCGGTTCTAACGATCTGACGATGCTGGTGCTGGGTTGTGACCGTGATAACGATACGGTTTCCCATATTTATGACGAGAGAAACTTAGCGGTGAAACGTGCCGTAAGGCATTTGATCGAAGTCGCTCATAAGGATGGCAAGACCGTTTCTATCTGTGGCCAGGCTCCCAGTGTTTACCCGGATTTCTGCGAGTTCCTGATTAAGAGCGGTATCGACAGCCTGTCTGTGAACCCGGATACGGTAAAATTTACCAAGAAACTGGTGGCGCAGGTAGAGCAGCGTCTGATCATGGATTCCCTGACCGGTAAAGGCCGTCAGGAAGTAGAAGATCTGCACTGGTAAGTTTACAGGTAATTTACATCCCCAAACCTTGTGTTTGGGGATTTTTTTATGGGAAGTAGGGGTGCATAAGTTCAAAATATCTATATTTAGCTGACATTTTATGTTATAATAATCAAAATAGGGGAGGTGTAATTTTTTGTATCTCTTGTTCTTTGCTTATTTCGTCATTGGAGCTGTCATTGGCAGTTTCCTGAATGTCTGTATATATCGTTTGCCGGCAGGTAAGTCTATCGTGACCCCGCCGTCAGCCTGCGGCAGTTGCGGGCACAGGCTGGGCGCCCTGGATATGATCCCGGTATTCAGCTATATTTTCTTAAGGGGCAGATGCCGCTACTGTGGCGCGCCTTATAGCTGTCGTTATGCCATCATCGAATTTCTGACCGGGTTGTTGTTCATGTCCTGCGGCTTATATTATTTTCCCGGTCTCAATATGGTACTGGCCTGGATTTTTATTGCCTGTCTGGTTGTGGAAGCCTTTATCGACCTGGACCACCAGATCATCCTGGATGAGATTTTGCTCCTGATGGTACCGCTGGGCCTTGTTTATGCCTACTTTAACTATCC
This sequence comes from Acidaminococcaceae bacterium, assembly GCA_022484685.1. Taxonomy (GTDB): domain Bacteria; phylum Bacillota; class Negativicutes; order Acidaminococcales; family Acidaminococcaceae; genus JAKVKY01. The sequence goes on from JAKVKY010000011.1 coordinate 24,283, forward strand.
TTCCCTGAAAGAGTCTTTGTACGGTGCGCTGTTTGCCGGCGGCTTGATGCTGATTATCTTTTTAGTCAGCCGGGGCGGCATGGGGGCAGGAGATGTGAAGCTGGCCTGCGTCCTCGGTCTCTGGCTCGGCTTAAAAGCAGCCATTGTCTGTATCTTCCTGGCCTTTATCCTGGGCGGGATTATCGGGGTGGGACTGCTGGTAACCAAGCTTAAAACGCGCAAAGATCCTATTCCTTTTGGACCGTTCTTATGTTTCAGTGCTTATATCTCTTTGTTATTTTCTCCGTATCTGATTTATTTTTATTGGAGTTTATTCGCATAAAAAAGGTTATTTATGGTATAATGATTACATATATGTGTGATTTTCTTCCTTACATCTTAGCCGCTATACTTGGGGAAAGTAGGTATACTCATGGATTTAAAGAAAACAGTTACCAAATTTTTTGAAGACGTACCTAAGAGTGTTATCGGTATCGATATCGGCTCTGGTAATATCAAAATTGCCCAGGTGGACCTGAGCGGAAAAAGGCCGATGGTGACTAATGCTGCCAGTGCAGAACTGCCGGTGGACATGGTCAACAATGGTTTTATCCGCATGGCAGCGCAAATGACCGGTTTCCTGAAAAAAATGATTGAGAAAAATGGTTTTTCGGCCAAGTACGTAGTCTTTTCTATCGGCGGCCGGAATGCGTTCGTGCGTGAGATTACCGTACCGCCCATGCCTGATGAGGAAATGCGGCAGGCGGCTATCTGGGATGCAGGGCAGTATGTGCCTTACGAAGCCAACAGTTACTATACGGACGCGGCTAAGTTCGGTAAACCGGATGAAGCTGGCCAGCAGCCCATGCTCCTGGTGGCAGCACCTAAAGAACTGGTGGATACGATGCTGGAAATCGGCGATGGTCTGGGCCTGATTCCTCTTTCGGTGGATATCGAGGTGCTTTCCTGTTACCGGGTGCTGAAAGAACAACTAACAGATTTTGTGCTCCTGGATATCGGCAGGGGTTATTCTTTGATTACGATTTTCCAGGGTGGAGCGCCGGTGGCGCAGAGAAGTATTCCCCACGGCAGCCAGATGTTTGATTCGGCTATTGCCGATAGCGTGGGCTGTTCCCTGGAGGAAGCGGAGCAGACTAAGAAAGAGACCAATATCCTGGGCGCGGAAGACGAAGCGGTGCATGAAAAGTATAAGGCACTGTTTGACGCCGTGGATAACATGGATAAAGAAGTACACCGTACATGTGAATATTACCGTATCAATAAGAAAGAGGCTGTGTTTACCGATTTGATCCTGGCTGGCGGCGGTGCGGCCATGCAGGGACTGGAGAAATATCTGAACCGGAATAATGATTTAAAGGTTTCCACCCTGGATGTACGGGCGGTCGTTGATTTTTCGGGCAAGATTCCTCAGGAAAAACGTAAGGAACTGGCTTCTATTTGCGCGGTAGCCATTGGCGCTGCCTTAGCAGGAGGTGAAGCCAAATGATCAAGATTAACCTGTTACCTGCGGAACGGCAGAAACGGGAATTCCCGTTGTGGAAAGTCTATCGTTTCTGTACCTATATCTTTTTAGGGTTAACCCTGTTATTGTGGGCTTACAATCTGGGTATGTATAAGTATATCAACTCCAAGATCACGGACGTGGACAGCCAGATTGCCCAGGTTAAAGTCTGGGAGGACCGCTATAATAAGGCCCAGACCGAAAATGCCGATATCAGGAAACGTGATTCTATGTTAGCGGAACTGAGCAAGAACCGGATCATGTGGAGCCGTTTTGTAGCGGAGCTGGGGAATGTGACCCCGGCAGGCTGCTGGCTGGATAATATTAAGCAGACCGCCACCAAGACCGGCGATAGCCTGACCATCAAGGGCGGAGCCATGAATATGGATACCGTGCTTGATTATACGTCCAGGCTGCAATCACTGCCTAATGTTACGGATGTACAGATCGTGGATACGGCACAAGCGAAAAAGAATAATGTGCCTTATATTAATTACACCTTACAGTTACAGAGAAGCGGGGTGGCTAAAAAATGAAATTAAATTTTAAACAGCCGGCCTTATCACAAAACAGCAAATACTCTCTGTTCCTGTTAGGCTCCTTTGTGCTTTTCATCCTGGTGCTGCTCTTTGCGGTGTCGCCGTTGTATCAGGATAACCAGAAGAATAGTCTGGTCCTGACGAGTAAGCGGCAAAAACTGGCGGCATATCAGACTTTTGCCCAACAGAATAAGGACTATGAGACTTTTGCCACTACTCAGAGAGTTAAACTGCAGGAAGCGCAGAAGCATATTCCGGATCAGGTTTCTATCCCGGATGTCCTGCGTGATTATTCCGGCAAGGCGGAACATACGGGAGTTTTCATCACTAATATCAAGACGCCGGCTCCGGCAGAGGTGGTCAAGGAAGGCAATGCTTTTGCCGTACCTTTGAAAGTAAAATTAACCGGCAATTATTATAAGATCGTGGATTTCCTGCAGCAGGTGGAAGCGGGCGACCGTTATGCCAAGCTGCAGCAGGTGGGCATTACTGGCAACGAGGCCAACGGGGACTTGACCATGGACACGCAGCTCACGGTCTATGCCCTGAAGAAGGAACTGAAAGGCACGCCGACGCTGCCTGTGGAACAAAAGAGCGAGGCTACAGGACTGGAAAGAGTACGGGAAAGAGATAAGGCCAACATGGAAGCTCTCTCCGGTAATAAGTGATGTGTATCTAAAAACTGCAGGCGCAAGTTTCGCTTTGCAGTTTTTTGTACATCAGCTTCCTCTTGTAGTGAAAAGTTTAAAGAGTGTAGGGAGTATTATGCAGACCAAATATGAGAAGGCCATCTTAGAAATTTTACAGGACTATCAGGCGCACAAGCTTACGGAGACGGAAGCCGTCGCCAGCGTGAAAGCCCTTAATGTGCTGGATTTGGGTTTTGCCACCCTGGATCAGAGCCGTTCCCTGCGGCAGGGTTTCCCGGAAGTTGTGTACTGTGCGGGGAAGACTATCGAGCAGGTGGTCCTCATCATGGAAAAACTGTTAGAGCAGCATGATAATGTGCTGGGGACCAGGGCTACGGCCGCTATGTATGCGGCAGTTAAAGCCAAGGTACCGGATGCGGTTTATGATGAGATGGCCAGGATGATCATGGTGGAACGGCAGCCGCTGCCCCAGGATGCCGACAGGGTTATCGCCGTGGTCACGGCTGGCACCAGTGATATTCCGGTGGCCGAAGAAGCGGCTTTGACGGCTGCCATCATGGGCAATAAGGTCCAGCGGATTTATGATGTGGGCGTGGCAGGATTAAACAGGCTGCTGGCACGGGTGGAGGATTTGCGCAAAGCCAATGTCATTATCGTGATTGCCGGGATGGAAGGCGCGTTAGCCAGTGTGGTAGGCGGCCTGGTAGCTAAACCGGTGCTGGCGGTACCGACCAGCGTAGGCTATGGTGCTAATTTTCAGGGTATGTCCGCACTTTTGGGCATGCTGAACAGTTGCAGCGGCGTGGCCGTGGTCAATATTGATAATGGTTTTGGTGCCGGCCGGATCGCCAGCATCATCAATCATCTGAGGTGAAATCGTGAAGACACTTTACATTGAAGCTTTTGCCGGGATCAGCGGCAACATGCTTGTGGGAGCTTTGCTGGATTTAGGTTTTCCCTTTGCCGTTTTGCAGCAGGAAGTGGCCAAGCTCCATTTAGGTGCGTATCGGTTAATCCTGGAAAAAGTTACGAAATGCGGGATTGCCGCTACCTACTTTAACGTGCAGCTGCCAGAGGAACATGAACACGAACCTGGTCACGAGCATGCACATGGACACGAACACGAACATGAACACGAACATGAGCACGAGCACGAACATGGTCACGAACATGGGCCTGCATATGAGCAGCAAATTACCGCGGCGACAATAGCACCGCACCATGAGCATCGCAATTATGCGGATATCCTGCATATCCTGCAGGCTTCCGACTTGGAGGTTAAGGTACAGCAAGAGGCGGCAGCAGTTTTTAAGGCCATCGCCGTGGCGGAAGCCAAGGTGCATGGCACGACCATAGAAAAAATTCATTTCCATGAAGTCGGCGCTATTGATACCATCATTGATGTGGTTGGTTGTATCTTAGGTTTGCACTATCTGCACATTGAAAAAATTTATATCTCTACCGTTACCACGGGACAAGGATTTGTCCAGTGCGCCCACGGTTTGATGCCGGTACCGGCGCCGGCGACGGCGGAACTTTTACAGGGACTGCGGACCCAAAAAGGCAGCGAGTCCAGGGAAATGACTACGCCTACAGGGGCGGCCCTGGCCAGGACGCTGATGACGCAGGTCGCGGAGATACCGGCGGCGTTTACCTCCCGGCAGATTGGTTATGGCGCCGGAACCTGGGAACTTAAGCTGCCCAACGTTTTGCGGGTCACTTTAGGCGACAGTGCGGACGCGGCGCCGGATACGGCCACACAAACGCTGCATATCTTAGCTTGCAACGTGGATAATCTTAATCCGGAAATTTATCCCTATGTGCTGGAACGCGCTTTGCAATTAGGGGCCCTGGATGCCTGGACTACGCCTATCGTCATGAAAAAAGGCCGCCCGGCCCAGGAACTGTCGCTTTTGACCACGGCGCAGCATATCCTGCCTTTGCAAAAACTATTATTTACGGAAACTACGACCCTGGGTATCCGGGATACGGTTGTACAAAGGACGTCCTTGACCAGGAAACTGGTGCCGGTCGCCACCCGTTGGGGAAAAATACAGGTCAAGGTGGCGGCTTTGGCGCAGACCGTGGTCAACGTGGCTCCGGAATTTGAAGAGTGCAAGGCCGTGGCACAAAAAGAGGGCCTGCCTTTAAAGCAGGTGATGGCGGTAGTTTTACAAAACTACTATCAGGGCCGGAACGATGAAGATTGAGCTGGAAAGTTATCTAAAGCAGCTTAAAGAAAGTCTGGCCGCCAGTGGCGCCCAGCTGACGGAAAAACCTTTGAATTACGGCCGTCAGCTGATTTTAACCAGGGGCGCGGAGAAAGTGGTCCTGTGTGTCTATAACGGCAAGAAGGGACTGAAACTTGTCTGGAGCCAGCCGGACAATACTTTAAAGCAAAATTGTCAGGCACTCCTGGCTGAAGAAACAGTGGCTGTACCTGCACAGACTAGTACCGGTCCGGGCGTCCTCTTTGCCGGGGAGCCGGGATTTGAGGACTGGTGGGCGGGCAGCGATGAATCGGGCAAGGGCGATTATTTCGGGCCGCTGGTAGTGGCTGCGGTCTGTCTGCAAAAAACAGCAGCCGCAGTTTTAATAGCTGCCGGCGTGCGCGATTGTAAGGAATTAACCGATAAGAAGATCCTGGCCCTGGCAGAATTAATTAAACAGACCACACCGTTTTATGCGGTCCTGGTCCTGAAACCCGCGGCGTACAATAAACGTTACGCAGAGGTAAAGGCCCAGGGGCTTAACCTGAACGCGCTGCTGGCCAGCGGACATTATCAGGCGCTAAGCCAGGTGCTGCATAAACAGCAGCGCTGCCAGTGGGTCTTGATTGATCAGTTTACACCGTCTCTAACGCTGGTACGGCGTCTGCAGCAGGATTTTCCCGGTTTGCAAACCGTACGGCAGCAACCCAAAGCTGAGGCGGATATCGCGGTGGCTGCAGCATCCGTGTTAGCCCGGGCCGCTTTTTTGCAGGGCTTGCAGGAACTGGCACAGGCGGCAGGTGTGGCTGAACTGCCCAAGGGGGCAGGCCCCCTGGTAACAGAGCAGGCCTCCCACTTGGTTAAGGAGTTAGGCAGAGAGGCACTGGTCAACTTTGTGAAGGTACATTTTAACAATACTCGGGCTTTAATGCTGGATTAATCTGGACGGTGTAGCCTGAACTGTTAGAGGAGAAACTTGTGAAAGCACTAATTGTCAATGCGGATGACTTTGGTTTGGCAGAATCTATTAATAGGGGTATAATTAAAGGTCATAGGGAGGGATTTATCACCAGCACCTCCCTTATGTGCAGCGCGCCCGCTTTTAAAGACGCGGTAGCACTGGCCCAAGAGAATCTCCGGCTGGGGGTAGGTATCCATCTGACCCTGGTAGGCGGCGTGGCCCCGGTCCTGCCGCCGGAACAGGTGCCGACCCTGGTGGATGCCAGAGGCGTCTTTCCGGAGAACTATGTGCTTTTTGCCAAAAAGCTTTACACGGGCGGCGTTAAGCTCTCTGAGTTAAAAGCGGAACTCACGGCGCAGATCAGCCGTGGTTTAGCGACAGGTCTTCCTTTTACACACTTAGACAGTCACCAGCATCTGCATGTTTTACCGGGAGTAAGTGCGGTGGTCCTGCAGTTATGCCGGGAATTTAAGTTTAAGGCGGTACGCGTTCCCGGAGAAGCTTATCTGTGGAACGGCGGTTTTAAGAGCGGTCCGGTGCGGATCCTGGGCAAGTGCGGCTTAACCTTTTGTGCTTCCCTGTTTCGGCAGCAGCTATCCGCTTATGGGCTGGTGGCGCCGGATCATTTCTTCGGCATGCTGGCCGGCGGCAACCTGGATGAACGGCTGGTGGGCAATATCCTGACAGGTTTACCGGACGGGGTCAGCGAGATCATGACCCATCCCGGTCTGGATGCGGCCAGCCTGGCTCAGAAATTTACCTGGGGTTACCATTGGGAACAGGAGTTACAGGCTTTTCTTGCCCCGGCGAACAAAGAGAAGCTGACGGCAAATAAAATACAGTTAATGAATTTTGGTGATTTGACTAATGCCTAGAAAAGTATTATACAGGTTCATAGCTCTCTTTATCTTTGTAGTAGCTATTTCTGTAGGTGTAATTTATTTTACATTTGATATACGGGCTTTGGAGTATTTGACCATGTTTGAACCATGGTCTATTCTGCTTGCCCTGGGCTGTCTGTTTATCGGCTTATTCTTTGACGCCCTGCGCCTGGTTACCCTGACGAAGATCACGGGAGAAAAATTGCCGGCCCTGGATGTGATTAAGGTGGTCCTGAGTAATTACTTCCTGGCTCTGGTAACGCCGGGAGCAACAGGCGGCGCGGTAGCCCAGATCATGTTTATGAAAAAAGCCGGCATTCCGGTAGCAAAATCCACGGTGGTCATCTTTGTCCGTACCATCATGTCCATCTTGTTCTTAATTATCGTAGTGCCTTTTTTCCTGAATGTGGACAGCGCCGCAAAAGGCTGGGTCCCTATGTATGTGGTCGTGACGGTGTCGTTGATGTTTACGGCCATGCCGATTGCGGCGGTGTATTTAATGCATACCCAGTATCCCCAGCGCATCATCTATTCCTGCACCAGACATGTTTCCCACGAACTGCGCCGCAAATGTTTTTTATGGTACAGCGACTTTAAGGAAGCCTCTTTTATCATGGGGCAGCGGCCGGGGATGGTGCTCAGGGCCTTTCTGGAATCGGGCTTAAGCCTGGTCTTTATCTATGCCACGGTGCCGGCTTATTTTACCGGCCTGCATTTTGATTTTAACTTATTACAGGTTATGGGCAGGATGCTGCTCTTGAACCTGGTCCTGTATTTTTCACCCACCCCGGGTGGTTCCGGGATTGCGGAAGCCGGTTTCGTCGTGCTGTTCACGAAACTGGTTCCCAGCGGTACGGTGGGCATCTTAGCGGTCTTATGGCGTTTTACCGCGGAGTATATTCCGTTTTTCCTGGGTGCCGTGATTACTTTGCGTACTTTCGGGTCCAGCATCTTATCCATAACTGAAGGGAGAGGCAAATAAACTCATGAAGATTTTGATCACAGGCGGCGCCGGTTTTATCGGCTCCCATTTATTACAGCGCTTGCATGGTAAACCCGGCTTACAGCTGACGGTGGTGGATAATTTGGATACCGGTTGCCGGGACTATGTGCCGGCCGATGTGGAATTTATCAAGGCCGATATCCGTTCTCAGGAACTAGCCCACTGTTTTGCCAGTCACCATTTCGACGCGGTTGTGCATCTGGCCGCTCAGACCATGGTGCCTTTTTCTATGGACCATCCCCGGGAGGATTGTGACGTCAACCTGCTGGGACTGATTAATGTCCTGGAATGCTGCCGGAAATATCAGGTAGGGTCTATCACCTTTTCGTCCAGCGCGGCGGTGTACGGGGATAATGAGCATGTACCCTTACGGGAAACAGAGCCGCTTGTGCCCACTTCTTTTTACGGGATTACCAAGATGACCACGGAACATTATCTGCGCGTCTATCATGAAGTATATGGCCTTAACACCACGGTCTTCCGTTTTGCCAATGTGTACGGGGAACGGCAGGGCGCCGGCGGTGAAGGCGGCGTGGTCAGCATCTTCTGCAAATTATTAGCGGAGGACAAGCCGGTGACGATTTACGGTGACGGGGAACAGACCCGGGACTTTGTTTATGCGGGGGACATTGCCAGGGCCCTGGAAGCCAGTTTGTCCTTGCAGGGCTTCCATGTGCTGAATGTGTCCACGACTCAGGAAACTTCTATTAACCAGCTGGTGGCGTATTTTGAAAAGGCGGCCGGCAAGAAACTGGTCGTCCGGTATGCCGCTAAACGGGAAGGCGATATTTACAGGTCGTTCCTGGATAACCGGGAGCTGCTGAAGGTATTGCAACTGCAACCGGAGATGGCTTTGCCCCAGGGCATACTGCAGACTTATAACTGGTACAGGCAGGAGAAGGGTGGTCACTGATGCATAACAATATTACCAGGAATGCTTTTTTTGTCCTCCTGATAATCGTAGGTTTTAATATTCTTTTCGGGATTGGCGGTTTCCCGCTGACCGATCCCGATGAACCGGCTTATGCGGAAACGGCCAGGGAGATGCTGGTCTTTAAAGATTATCTTTCACCCAGGATCTTTAACGAATTCTGGTATGATAAGCCGCCCATGTATTACTGGCTGGTAGCGGCCGCTTTTAAAATTTTTGGTATCAGTGAGTTTGCCGCCCGTTTACCGGCGGCGCTGATGGGTATTTTCACGGTGCTGGCCGTGTATTTTTCCACGACCAAGTTATTTAATGAACGGGCCGGCTTCTGGGCCGGTATCGTGCTGGGCACCTGCATCAATCTTTTTTATATGGGGAAGGCCTCAGTCACGGATACGACCCTGCTCTTTTTTATGACCAGCGCCTTGCTCTGTTTCCTGCACGAGCAGTACTGGGTCATGTATATCTGCATGGGCCTGGCCACTTTGACCAAGGGACCTATCGGGATTGTTTTCCCCGGCGCTATCATTTTCCTCTACCTGGTGTGCCGCGGCGAATGGCGCCGTCTGCTGAAGATGCACATCCTGCCCGGTATCATCCTCTGCCTTTTGGTCACGGGACCCTGGTATTATTTTATGTACCAGATCCACGGGATGGATTTCATCAACACCTTCCTGGGTTTCCATAATTTAACCCGTTTTACCACTCCGGAGCATCCAACCCGGGTGCTGTGGTATTACTATTTACCGGTGATCGTCTTAGGTATTTTCCCCTGGACGGGTATCTTGCTGCAGTCCATTAAGGCTACGGTTACGGACAGCCGCAGCAGCGATTTACGCTACCTGGTCTTCATGCAGGTCTGGTGGATCTTCGTCCTGGTGTTCTTTACTATTTCCAAGACTAAGCTGATCTCGTATATCTTACCGCTCTTCCCGGCGCTGGCCATCATGATCGGCTGGAACATCGACCGGATGATGCGGGAAAACGGCGGCCGCTATTTAAGCTGGGCGGTTGGCAGCGGTCTCATGTTCCTGGTGCTGGGTATCGGCTGGATGGTAGGCGGACGCTACGTGCCGGAGTTAACCTTTGGCGGTTATATCTTAGGCGGTCTGACCTTATTGCTGGGCCTGGCCATCGTGGTGGCCCTGGTCGTGTACAGGGATGCCTCCCTGGGAGCCTGGCTCCATGTGGCTACCGGCGTGCTGACCATGTTTATCGCGTTAGCGTTCCTGTTTCCCAATATTCAGGACGATTTTAGCGTCCGGACGATTGCCAGGGCTTTTGTCTCTCAGGGTTTAACAGGACGTACTTTGTACGTGGATAAGTTTTTGCGGCCGGGCTTTATGTTTTATGCCCATGTTCCGGGTATCGAAGTTACCACGGCCGATGACAAGACTATTGCAGCCCTCAGGAACGATACGGGGCCGAAATACGCGGTGATGCGCCGCTCCCTGTATAACCGGGCCAAAGAAGACATGAACGCCGGCGACTGGCAGGTGCTGGCCGAAACTAAGGAAATTTGTATTTACGGTACCAAATAAAAAATCCCTCCGTCAGGAAAGTCTGCAGCTGCAGCTTGAGGCGGAGGGATTTTTACATTGTTATTAGCGTTCCAGGAGTTTGGTTAATTCCTGTAACTTGGCGGCAAAGTTCTCCAGGGTGATCTCTAAGGGGCGGGTGGTGTTAAAATCAACGCCGGCCTGCTGCAACAGGTTCAGCGGATAATCGCTGGCGCCGCTGTGCAGGAAGGTCAGATATTTTTCCACGGCACCCGGCTGCTGTTCCAGGATGGAACGGGCAAAAGCGGTGGCGGCGGCGTAACCGGTGGCGTATTTATAGACATAGATAGGCGTATAGAAATGGGGAATCCGGGACCACTCAGCGGCCAGGTCCTGGTCCGTGGTCAGGGCCGGTCCGTAATAGGTAGCGTTGTTCTTGAGCCAGTACGTATCCAGATCCTGCGCCTGTAAAGATTCTCCCTGGCCAATCTTGGTATGGATATATTTTTCAAATTCTGCAAACTGCAGCTGCCGGTAAACCGTGGTCCGGATGTTTTCCAGGATCTGGTTGAGCAGGAACAGTTTCTGGTCCGGGTCAGCCTGGGCCAGCGCATATTCAGACAGCAGGATTTCGTTGGTGGTGGAAGCAATCTCAGCGCAGAAAATAGTATAGTCCGAGGTGGCGTAAGGCTGGGTCTGGTTGGTGAAATAACTGTGCAGGGAATGACCCAGCTCGTGGGCGATGGTAGACATGCTCCGGTAGCCGGGCTGATAACTCATGAGCACGTAGGGGTGCAGGCCGTAGATGCCCCAGGAATAAGCGCCGGAACGTTTGCCCCGGTTTTCGTAACGGTCAATCCAGCGGTGGGTGAAGGCATGTTGCAAGACCTGACCGTAGGTTGCTCCTAAAGGTGCCAGCGCTTTGCTGATAAAGTCGCAGGCTTCGGTAAACGTAAATTTATAGGTATCAGTAGCCTGGGAGATAGGGATGTATAAGTCGTAGGCATGTAATTCCGGCACCTGCAGGGCCTTTTGTTTCAGGGTCAGATAGCGGTGCAGGGCCGGCAGGTGTTTATGCACGGTGCTAAGCAGGCTGTCATAAAAAGCCACGGGAATATTGTCTTCGTCTAAGGCGGCGGCGATGACCCCGGGGTAGCGGTGGGCGGTGGCGTCAAAATGTGCTTTGCGGCAGGCGCCGGTTAAAGTTGCAGCCAGGGTGTTGCCGTACTGATGGTAGGAACTCATCAAAGCATGGTAGGCGTGCTGCCGGAGCGTCCGGTCCGGGGAGGTCATGTGTACCAGGTAGGTACCTTCGCTGACGTCTACATTGCGTCCGTCCTGAGTCAGGGCTTGCGGGAACTGCAGGTCGGCGCTGACCAGGGCGCGAAAAGCTGCCGCTCCGGTATCCGTGGCCAGCTGGCTTTTGCTTAAAAGGGCTTCCTCCGCCGGCGGTAAAACATGTTTTGCCTTACGCAGCAAATTTTGCAGGTTAAAATGATAAGCGGCAAAGCGCGGGTCCTTGAGGATTTGTTCCTGTATGGCGGCAGGGAGAGCCAGGATTCCCGGCTCTAAAAAACTAAACGTTTCCGTGAACAGGGCCAGCAGGTTTTCCGCTTTGCCTACCAGGGCTTGCAGATGCGCATTGCCGTTCTCGGCATCCTGCTGCAAACGGGCATAGGCATAAACTTTCTCGACCTGCTGCGCCAGCTGGTCCTGCTTGTGCAGCAATGCCAACAGTGCGTTTGTATCGTCCAGTGCAGGGGACGTGGTTTGTATATGGGCCAGTTCTTGTTTGAGCTGGGCGCAAGCTGCCTCCCAGGCAGGTTCAGCGGTAAAGATATCCTCAATCCGCCAGGTATAGGCTGCAGGTATTTCTGCACGTGGCACCTGGCTGCCGTAGTGAAAATTTTCTTTCATGGTCTAAGACTCCTTTGCAAGTGATTCAGCCGTAGCTTTTTTTAAAGCCGGCGGGCTTGTCTTTGTTATTTTACCACATGGTGTTATAATTAGGAAAACTTTTCTTGAGGAGCAGTCATGAAAACATTACTCGTTGGTATTAACAGCAAATATATCCATACGGCCTTAGGCGTGCGTTCCCTGGCCGCCACGTGCCGGGAGCAGGGACGGGACGTACAGATTTTAGAAGACAGTATTAATACGCCTATCTTGCAGACTTTGATCAAGATTACCGAGTTTAAACCGCAGGTGGTAGGTTTTTCCGTGCATATCTGGAATAAACCCTATGTTTATCAGCTGCTGGGCCTGGTGCGGCAGGTTTTACCGGAGGCGCTGCTGCTGGTGGGCGGGCCGGAAGTAATGTTTGCGCCGGAAAAGGTGCGGGAGGAAGCACCGGCGGTGAACTATGTGCTGTGCGGCGAAGGCGAAGTATGTCTGAACGAACTTTTGGTAAAGCTGGAACACGGCGCTGGTTCGGTGACGGATTTTGTGATCCTGGGGCGTACGGAACAGGGCACGCCGGTAGTTTTAGAAGATTTGAGCCGGCTGGTTTTTCCCTATCCTGATCTGGACCAGGTGGTGAAGGAACATAAGATTTGTTATTACGAATGTACCCGGGGCTGTCCTTTTCAGTGTACGTATTGTCTGTCCGGGATTTCCCACAGCGTGCGCCGGAAACCTTTGGCCCAGGTACTGGCAGATTTGCAGCGGTTCCTGGACGCCGGCGCTCCGCTGGTGAAGTTTGTGGACCGGACTTATAACCTGGATGAAGATTATTATTTGCCCATCCTGGAATATCTGGCGAAGGCCGAGACCAGGGCTACCTTTCATCTGGAAATCAAGGCGGATTTGTTGTCGCCGCGGGCCCTGGCCTTTTTTAAGACGGCGCCCCGGGGACGTTTTCAGATGGAGATAGGCGTCCAGACCACCAATCCTGCTACCTTGCAGGCTATCGGCCGGGATAATGACTGGCCGCAGCTGTCTGCGAATGTACGCACGCTGCTGGCCCAGAAGAACATGCATCTGCATCTGGACTTGATTGCCGGTTTACCTTATGAAGATCTAGCCAGCTTTGGCCGTTCCTTTAATGCTGTGTATGCCTTGCAGCCGCACATGTTGCAGCTGGGTTTTTTAAAAGTTTTGCCGGGGACGAGGATGGCACAGAAAACGGCCGAATATGGTCTGGTCTATATGCCGCAGCCTCCCTACGAAATTTTGGCTACTAAGTATCTGGGGACAGAGGCACTGATGCAGCTCAAAATTTTGAGCGATGTCTTTGACTTGACGTATAACAGCGGCTGCTTCCCCCAGATTTTGCAGTTTCTCGTAGCCAGGGAACCGGCAGGCGCCTTTACCTTTTACCAGAAACTGACCCGGTGGTGGCGGGAACAGGGCCTTTTTGGCAGCGGTCACAGCGCCGCCCATACCACGGCCCTCTTATATCAGTTTGTCCAGGCGGTTTATCCGCAGCTTACAGCAGCGGTGCGGGAAGTTTTGCGTTATGACGTCCTGGTGCTGCAAAAAGGCTGGCAGCCGGAGTGGCTGCAGTGGCAGAGCGCTAAAAATTATGAGCTGAGCACGGCTTTCTGGCGGGATGCAACCAGGGTGCAGCACTATCTGCCGGATTATAAATTTAAAAACTGGCGCTTACTTAAGCAACAATATGCCTTAGAGGAATTTAGTTTTAATCCGCTGAGTTTTCAACCGGAAAAATGTTGGATTTTGGTAGATTATGCGCATTTTAAAACTCAAAAAATTAATCTAATTTCTTGAGAAAACTGTCTTGACAAAAATATGCATCTAATGCTATCATATAGAAGTCGCCTGAAGCGACGGAACCTTGAAAACTGAATAACAAACCAGATGGATGTGCGGGTCGCACACCTTCCTTGGAAGGTGATGCAACCAAACAAAAGTCAAACAAATAATTCTTTAATC
>JAKVKY010000012.1 GCA_022484685.1 Acidaminococcaceae bacterium
GTGGGCTGGTGATTGGTCTGATTATCGCTCACAGTCAGAAGCAGATGCTGCCTTGTGTTCTGTTCTGGCCTTCTATTGTAGGCGCGATGCGGCTATGATTGACAGCATCTTCCGGAAGTCTATGCTGTACCGGGATAAATGGAACGAGAAAAGGAACGGCAGCAGCTACGGTTCTATTACTATTGATGCGGCCTGCCGGTCTTGTCAGAAGATGTACGGCGAAGCTATACCTTACCCTGTTTTAGATGCTGACGGAGATCCGTTGAAGAGTTCGTGGGAAAACTTGCAGTTTTTTCTTGAGCAGCAGCATCGGCTTGTTTATTGGAATGTTATAACGCGCCGGATTGTTGACAGCAAGGGCGAAGCGATTGACTTTGATGTGTTCTGTGCATCGCTCTGGGGCAAGGCGAACAAGGCCGGCTTGCCGGTATCGTTACAAGATATTAAGGCGCTGCTTCCTGTGGTGGCAGCGTGTCACAGCTTCAATCCGTGGTCTGATTATCTTACTTGGTGTCGCGATAATGTAGTGAGCGGCGCTGATTATATTGGGCAGCTGGCGGCGGCCCTGCAGCTTGATTACTCTGTGGAACAAGATGCAGCAACGGTAAAGAAGTATTTAACAAAATGGCTGGTGCAGGCGTGCCAGCTGGCCTTCAATGCAGAGGGCATGGTTATGCCGCAGCATATTCTTGTTTTTGCCGGTCAAGGCGGCATAGGTAAAACGCGGTTCGTAAAATGGCTTATGCAGGAACGGCCACAGTTGGTAGCTACCGGCGCGGCAATTTCCCCGGATAATAAGGATAGTATCATGGCTGCTACGGAATTTGGCATTGTTGAAGTGGGCGAATTGCCGCGAAGCATGAAGGCAAAAGATGCACTAAAAGCATTTTTTACACAGTCCACAGATGTGCTACGGAAGCCGTATGCGCGCGGTGTTCAATCGTTCCCGCGTTATACTTCATACATAGCGACTACGAACGATAGGCGCGTGCTGCTTGACGATGTGGGCGCTGGGGATAGAAGATACTTGTGCATCGCCTTGAAGGATATTGATTGGAAGGCGCTGCAATCAATCAATCCGGCTATGGTCTGGGGCCAGTCGATGTACCTTGCTTTTGAAGAGAAGCTGCCGTACTGGTTAAACCGGGAAGAGATAGCAGCATTAAACCATAGCAATTTACAGTTCCGCAAGCGTACAGCTTTTGAGCAATCAGTCTATGATAAATTAGATTGGCAAAGCGGCAGCAGGCGCTTCACTACGGCGGCGGCGTTGTGTGAGGAATTGGGCTTCCGTATAGAAAATTGCAATCATGTTTCCCGCGTTCTTAATAACATGGTCGCAGCCGGTGAGATAGCGAAGCCGGTGCAGCAGGGCAAGGCTATGGAATACAGCCTGCCGCCTACAAAGCGGGCGTTATTTGGTAATGATTATACTGTGGGTAATACCGGTATAAAGTAGGTGTAAACTTTAGCGTAGTGGTGCGGGTTTCCGGGTAAATAGATAAAATTTAATAACATTTTATTTTAGGTTTATATTAGATAGATATAATAGCTATATAAATGTTTAAACGATTTTTACCCTGTTTACCCCGGAAGCCGCTGCTGGTGCGGAAGTTTACCCGGTCAGTTTACCCGGTATTACATCGTGATTGTGAGGTGTTATTGATGTTAAATCAGCATGACAGATTTTGTCCATTTATTATAATGTGTGATGCGCTTAGTGGCTATAATGCAGACAGCGGTGGCCGGTGCATCAAGTTAAACTGTATGTTTTGGAACGGTAAACGGCAGCGCTGTGGATTTTTAAAGGTTGATAAAAAAAGCATGATGCCGCAAACGCAGGCAGCAAGCGGGCCGCCGGGGTGGGTGAAAAAGTTTCTGTGAAGGTCGCGCCACCTCGCAAAGCTGGTTTCTCCTGCGGTTTTTCCTTGAGAAGTTTCAAAAGTGTGTAAAAGGGGTGATATGATTGTGTAGTGTCCGTGTGGTGGCAAGAAATAACAAGGGCAATATGTCGCGCGCTGACAGGCAGAAACGCCAGCAGGAAGAAGAAGCCTTGAAGCTGGGCCGGGAAAAGTTAGTGCCGCCAGATTGGTTATCCCCGGCAGCGGCGGCAGAATTTGTCCGGGTGGTGGACGAAGCCGGGAAGCTGGGCCTGTGGGATAACTTAGATGTTGATTGTGTGGCCGTATATGCCACGGCTTACGTTGGGTACAAGGAAGCTACGGCGGCGCTGGCGCGGGAAGGGGCGGTGATTGAACGAGAAACGCGCGAAGGTACCATGAGGGTTATCAATCCGGCGTTCAAGATGCAAGTGGCCTATGTAAAGCAGATTATGACTTGCAGCACGAAGCTGGGGCTGTGCTTGACTGACAGATTGAAGGTAGCGCAGCCTAAGAAGAAGGAAGAAAAAGTAAATAAGTTTATGAAGTTCTTTGAAGATAGTTATTAATTTTAAGCGCTACCGGCCTGTGCTGGTGGCGCTTTTGTATTTGCCAAACGGATCTCTGTGGGGCAATAAAAAAGCAGCGCCGCCAGTTCCCCGGCGTGCTGCTTGGTGTGGGCGTTAAGCCGTTTTTGACTTCCTTAATTCTTCCAGCATCTTATAAACGGTATCAAGCTGCTTTTCTAATTTGGCTGTATAGTCAAGTATCATGTCGACTTCCTCTGTGTGGCGGTCTACATCATAGGCAATATGTGCGTTACGTTCTGCCGGTGCTTCTCCAGCATGGGTACTTGAAAACACTTCATTGTACAAGTCGCTGGCAAGGAAACGTAATTTTCTTTGCGTTATCTGTGTTTCGCCTACGGTGTCTTGAATTTCTAATAAAATATCTTTTTGCATTGTTTTCCCCTTCCTTCCGGTCACAGCTTGATTGCTTCTGCTTGTTTGGCCTTCTGCTCTCTGATGCGGGCCGCGTTCTTCTGTACAGCCTGGGCCAGCAGTTCGCGCAGCAGTTCAGAAGCGTTCTTGCCGGCGCTGTGGGCCAGCGTTTCAAAGTTTTCCCAAACAGCTGCATCAATCTTAATAGTTTTGTTTACCAGCTTGTCGGTGGCTTCTTTTTTGCTTGACAAAATATCTCACCCCCTTTATAATGATTATAACAAAGTATTACAAAAAATACAAGTAATTTTATAATAAAGGTATGACAAAATTTAACATAATGCAGATTATCGGACGTAAAATGGTATTACAAGTATTATCAATACGTTAGAAGCCAGTACTGGTGCGGGTTAGCGCGATTTCACAGTGCAGGCTTCTATTATTTTACATTATTATTTTTTTATCGCCGCCAGTATTTTTGCCCTGTTTGGTACGCATATTTTGGCAATATGGCCCGGCTTCTTCAAAATTTTAGTTTTGGCGGTGTTTTGGCGGCTGGTCGATAAGTTTACCGGCCCGGCCCTTTAAAATTGAATAGCGGGCCTTCTATGCGTTTTTCGTTTGGCCTGCGGTGAAAAATATGATAATTATGATACTGGTTATAAAATTCTTGTGAAGGGTGTATTTTTGTTGTATAATACTTTAGATTAGTATCATGGCCCGGATATAAGCAAAAAGCGCTTTAGAAAATGCCCTATAAAGCGTACTAAAAACGTACTAATAATTTTAATTGCCCTATATTTTAGGGGTTTTTTATGATTTTAGTGATTTTAGGAATTGCCTATTAGTGCGGGTTAGCAGGCATGAGTATTTTTAAGTAGTCATATTATAATTACCATGTATGTCTATGCGTGGTTGAAGAAAAATGCGTTAAGAACTATAGATTGTGGAGGTCTATCATGCAACCTACACCTGATTGGCGTGCAGGCGCGGCGTTTTTGCGGCAGGCGGCGCCGGAACTGGTACCTTATCTGGATAAGTATGGCCTGTGTCCCCTGGTTCCCAAACCGGAGGCAGCCTATTTCGAAATCCTGTTGACGGGTATCGTGGCGCAGCAGCTGCCACCCCAGGTCAGTCTGGCTCTGGTGCAGAAGCTGACGGAAGCCGCAGGCGGCAGTTTGACACCGGCTACGGTCCTGGCAGCGGACCCCCAGGCTTTACAGGCCTGCGGTCTGGCACCCATCAAAGTAGACTATGCCCAGAATTTTGCACGGCTGGTCCTGGACGGCAGTATCAAGCCGGCAAATTTTGCGGCGCAGACAGACAGCCAGATTTTAAAGCAGCTGCTGGCGGTACGCGGGCTGGGGCAGTGGACCATCGAGATGTTTTTGCTGCTGTCGCTGTGCCGGGCCGATGTGCTTCCCGGTGATGATTATCTGCTCAAGAAAGAGTTTCAGAAACTGTATCAACTGGAAACCCTGCCCAAGCGGGGCCAGATTATAAAATTAACGCAAGGTTGGCGCCCCTGGCGGGGTCTGGCAGCCTGGTATTTATGGCAGCATGCGGGTCAGGCGTAAGCGGATCCGGCGGCTGGAAAGAGGTAAAAAATGGCGAATGCATTTGCCCAGATGAAAGTGAGCGCGGCGGTGGTAGAACGGCTGCAAAAGATGGGAATTACGAAACCGATGCCTGTACAGGAACAGGCTATCCCTGCCTTCCTGGCCGGTAAGGATGTGATGGCCCGGGCCCAGACCGGTACCGGTAAGACCCTGGCCTTTCTGGTGCCTCTGGCGGAAAAGCTGGACATCAACAAGAAGTATGTGCAGGCCCTGGTGCTGAGTCCTACCCGGGAACTGGCCCAGCAGACCCTGGCGGAAATGAAGAAAGTCCTGGAAGGCAGCGGCCTGAAGGCGGCAGCCATCGTAGGCGGCAGTGATTTTGAGCTGCAAAAACATAAACTGGAGGGCCGGGCCCAGATTTTAATCGGTACCCCGGGCCGGTTGCTGGATCATATCCGCAAACGCAACACGGATCTGGGCGGCGTTAAATATCTGGTGCTGGACGAAGTGGATGAGATGCTGCAGCAGGGTTTTGCCGAGGATGTGCTGAACCTGGTCAGCATGACCAGCTCCTCCCATCAGACCATGCTGTGCAGCGCTACCATGAACGAGGAAGTGCAGAAGCTGGGCAAGCAGTTGACCCGGAACTGTGTCTTCGTGGATATTGATCCGGACATGGCGGTAGTGGCACAGATTAAGCAGGTCTGCATCAAGACCACCGTGGAAGCCAAGGATTTAGCTGTGACCAAGCTGATTGACAGGCTGAATCCGTACCTGATGCTGATTTTCTGTATCAGCAAGGAACGGGCCCAGGCGCTGGGTGAATATCTGGGCGAGCATGGCTACAACGTGGATGTGCTCACAGGTACCATGAGCGCCGCTAAACGTAAGACGGTGATGAAAAACTTCCGCAGCGCCAAGCTGCAGATCCTGGTGGCCAGCGATATTGCGGCCCGGGGTCTGGATGTGGAGGGCGTGACCCATGTTATTAACTACGATATTCCCCACAGCGTGGACTGGTATATCCACCGGGTAGGCAGGACCGGTCGCGCCGGCAGGGATGGTATGGCTATCACCCTGTATTCGGTGGAAGATTTGCAGTGGCTGCACCGGATTGAAAAACGTCTGCACCTGACCATGGAAAAACAGAACCTGGAAGGTAAGGTGGTGGCCCGTCGTCCGGCCCGGACTAAGCCGGTGGCTAAGAAGACCCGGGGCCGCAACAGCGTGGCTGATAAACGCCATGCTCCCAAGAGCGGATCCAACAGACGGCAGTCGTCCCGGGACGATGGGGCAGCGAAAACTGACAGCAAGAAAGTTGTCAGCAAAGGGAAACGTGCCGGCTGGGCGGTCAGCAAGGATACGACCAAGCGCCGCAGTAAAAACGGTGCCGCCGCTGCTGAGCGTAAGACTTATGGTACGGGAGCTGCAGCAGGCCGTAAGACTTATGGTACGGGAACGGCCACGGGACGTAAGACCTACGGTACCGCTGGGCGTAAGACCTATGGCGCCGCTGCTGCTACAGGGCGGAAACCCCGCAGCGCCAGTGCGGCCAAAGGTAACAACAGTCCTCGTAAGAAAAGCCGCAAGGCAGCTATGCCGCGCGGGGGACGCAGATAAATTTCTTAAGGCTAACGCAGACCTGCATGCAGGACTGCGCCGGATCAGGTGAGAGTAGTGCTCTTAAAATCAGTAACTGCATTTGGCTTTAAATCTTTTGCAGATAAAATTGAATTAGCGTTTGACAGTGGTATTACCGCCGTGGTCGGACCAAACGGCAGCGGCAAAAGTAATATCTCGGATGCGGTGCGCTGGGTGCTGGGTGAACAGAGCGCCAAGTATCTGCGCGGCACCAAGATGGAAGACGTGATCTTTAACGGCACCAGTAAACGCCGTCCTTTAGGCGTGGCCGAAGTGACCCTGGTCTTTGATAACACAGATCACAAACTGCCGCTGGATTTTGCCGAGGTCAGCGTGACCCGCCGGTTGTTCCGTTCCGGGGACAGCGAGTATGCCATCAATAAGAAGAACTGCCGTCTGAAGGATATTTTGGACCTGATGGCGGATACCGGCCTGGGCCGTGGTTCCATGGCTATCATCGGCCAGAACAAGATTGATGAGATTTTGAACAGCCGTCCGGAAGACCGCCGGGCCCTGTTCGAAGAAGCGGCCGGGATTGCCAAGTACCGTCTGCGCAAGAAGGAAGCCAGCCGGCGTCTGGAAGATACGGCGAACAACCTGCTGCGTATTAACGATATCAAGACCGAGGTAGCCGGCCAGGTGGAACCTTTGCGCCTGGAAGCGGAAAAAACTACCCAGTATAATAAGCTGGCGGCAGAACTGCGTACCTGCCGGCTGACCCAGTTTGTCCGCAAGGTGGAAACCATTGAGGACGCCCGGGAAAAATTAGCGGCGGCCAAAGCTGCCGCGGAGCAGACCCTGCTGGAAAAGAATACCGGCGTCAGCCAGGCTCAGGCCGAGTGTACCCGGCTGCAGCAGGAAATCGATAAGTTAAACGATGCCTATAGCGCCTTGCAGGATGCAATCAAGGAAAAGGAAACCAGCCTGGAAAAGGTGAAGGGGCAGATTGCCGTTTTGGACGAACGGGTGGCTCAGAGTAACAAGCAGAGCAGCCTGATCGACAAACGGATTGAGAAACTGGTGCCCCAGATTACCAACTGGGAAGCCGAGCAGCAGAAGCTGGCGGCGGAATTTGACCAGCTAGAGCAGGGACGCCAGGCTGCGCAGCAGAATGTAACCCGGTTAGCCCAGGAAGTAGAAGCTAAAAAGGCGGCCATCGCCGCCGGACAAAAGGGCATCCAGGATTTAACGGACAGCAATTTTGAAGATATGCGGCAGATGGTGGATTTGCGTAATACGATCCGGGCTGCCGAACAGGAACAGGAACAGCGGATGCGCCGCCGGGAAACTCTGAAGCAGGAAGCAGCCACCCTGGAAACCAAGGTGGCGGAACTGCAGCAGCAGCACCGCGATCTGACCAGTGAGCAGGGTGAGTTGCAGCAGAAGCAGTCCCGCTTTACGGAAGAACAGCGGGAACAGGCGGCAGCCATGCAAAAAGCTCAGGCCGAATTGCAGACGCTGGTCCACGCTTATGATGCCTGCCAGAAAACCATCACGGGGGTGGAATCCCGGCTGCATGTGCTAAGCCAGATGCAGGAAAATTACGAGGGCTTTGGCTACGGCATTAAGTCCGTGCTGCAGGCCAGCGCTCCTTTTAAGAGCGATGTCCTGGGCGTGATGGCGGCCCTGGTCCAGGTGGACCCTCAGTACGTGGTGGCTTTGGAAACGGCTTTAGGCGCCGGTGCCCAGAACGTGGTAGTACGTACGGCGGAAGCGGCGAAGCAGGCCATTGCTTATTTAAAAAATAACCGGGGCGGACGGGTGACCTTCCTGCCTCTGGATACTTTACAGGCCCGCAGCCTGAGCAGTGAAGAACAGAAGCTCAGCCGGCTGCCGGGTGTGGTTGGTTTTGCCGCCAGCCTGGTGCGCTGCGCCGAAGCCGTAAAGCCGGCGGTGCAGTTCTTGCTCAGCCGAGTGCTGGTAGCGGAAAACATGGACGTGGCTTTACAGGCGGCCAGACAGTGCCGTTTCCGGCTGCGGGTAGTTACCCTGGCCGGCGATGTGGTTAATGCCGGCGGTTCCATGACCGGCGGCAGCCGTCAGCAAAAAGATGTGGGCTATCTGTCCCGGCAAAAAGCCATCCTGGAACTTAAAGAACAGTTAGAACAGCAGCAGTCAGTACTGCTGGGCTGGCAGGAAAAACGGGAAACCCAGGAAGAGGTTGTGCGGAGCCTGGCGCAAAAACAGGCCGCCAGTCAGAAAGCACAGCAGGAAGGCGCCGTGCGCCTGGCAGAACTGGGCGCAACCCTGGCCCGTTTGGCGGGCAGCCTGCAGGAAGAAAACCAAAGACTGGAACTGGCTTTGGGCGAGCGCAAACAGTTAGCCGAAGAATATATGCAGAAGCGGGGCGAGCTGCAAAACCTGCAGCCCCAGTTAGCCGCTATGGAAAGCAAGCACTCGGAAGCCAAGGCGGCCCTGGATAAATTGCAGGGACAGCTGTCCCAGGACAGCAGCGCTTTGACCACGCTCAGCAGCCGTTTGCAGGATGCCAAGGTGGATCAGGCTTCCCTGGAAGAACGCAGCAAGGCGGTCAATGACCGCATGCAGGATATGGATAAGAACCTGGGACGCCTGCAGGACGAACAGGCCGCCAATGAGCGGGAGAAAGAACGCCTGATCCAGGTGGTGGCCGCCAGCCAGCAGGAGAAAGTAACGCTGGCAGAGACTACGGAACGCCTGATGCAGGAACTGCAGGATACCACCAGCGGTAAAGATGACTTCACCGGTAAACGGGTGGCTTTGACCGAAGCCAATGCCGTGGCCAATGAAAGACTGAACAATCTGGTCAGCGACAAGGCCAAGGCGGAAGCCAAGGTACGCCAGAGCGAGGTGGACCAGGTCCGGCTGGATACGGATTACCAGCATGCCATGACCGAACTGGATACCGATTATAAATTGACGTTAGATCAGGCCAAGGCCAGCGGTCTGCTCCGGGAACAAAGCGATGTGTCCCTGCGCCGCAGCGAAGTTAAGCTGCAGCGGGATATTGAAACCCTGGGCCCCATTAACATGGGAGCTATCGAGCAGTACCAGGCCACCCGGGAACGTTTTGATTTCCTGGAGAAGCAGTATCAGGATCTGGCGGCGGCCAAGGCAGACCTGGAGTCGGTCATCAGCGAGATTAACACCGGCATGACCAAACGTTTTAAAGAGGCCTTTGCCAGGATTAACGAATTCTTTGCGGCTACCTACGTCCGTCTGTTCGGCGGCGGGACCGCAGTCTTAAAGTTGACGGATCCGGAAGATTTTCTGGAATCCGGTATTGATATCGAGGTACAGCCTCCGGGAAAACGGTTGCAGAGTTTGTTCCTGCTCTCAGGCGGCGAGCGGGCCCTGACGGTTATCGCCCTGCTCTTTGCCCTGCTCAGCTATAAGCCGGCACCGTTCTGTATCCTGGATGAGATTGATGCGCCGCTGGATGACGCCAATATTGAACGCTTTGCCAAGTTCCTGGCTAATTACGCGGAAGAGACCCAGTTCATCGTCATCACCCACCGTAAGGGCACCATGGAAGCTGCCGATGTGATGTACGGCGTCACCATGGAGGAACTGGGTGTATCCAAGTTATTGTCGGTAAAGATGAGCGAAAGGAAGTAACAGCAGCATGAGCTTTTTTGAGAAGCTGAAAAGCGGACTGAGTAAGACCCGGGAAAATTTTACAGACAGGATTGGTGATCTGGTAGGCTTAGGCGCCTCCATTGATGATGATTTTCTGGACGAGCTGGAGATGATCCTCCTGGCCGGCGACGTGGGCGTCAAAACTACGACCAAGCTGATTGAGGCTGTCCGCAAGGCGGCCAAGGACAGGACCATCAAGAATACTCAGGAAGTGCTGCCGTTCTTGAAAAAGACGGTGACGGACCTGCTCCACGACGACGGACAAAGGATGCGGATCGCTTCCAGGCCTACCGTGGTCCTGGTGGTAGGTGTGAACGGCGTCGGCAAGACGACTACCATCGGCAAGTTGGCCAATTACTACCATCTTTTCAATTATAAGGTGATGCTGGCCGCAGGGGATACTTTTAGAGCGGCGGCAGCCGAGCAGTTAAAGATCTGGGGCGAGCGCGCCCAGTGCGAGGTCATCGCCCACGAGGAAGGCGCCGATCCGGCGGCCGTGGTGTTTGATGCCATGAAGGCGGCAATCGCCCGCAAGGTGGACCTGCTCTTTATCGATACGGCCGGACGCCTGCATAACAAAGCTAATTTAATGAACGAATTAGGCAAGATTGACCGCATCATCAAGCGGGAAATCCCGGAAGCGCCTCAGGAAACCCTGCTGGTGCTGGATGCCACCACGGGCCAGAACGCCATTACCCAGGCCAAGGTCTTTCTGGAAACCGCCCATGTGACCGGCGTGGTTTTGACCAAGCTGGACGGGACAGCTAAAGGCGGCGTGGTCATCGCCATCAAGGAAGAACTGGGACTGCCGGTAAAATGGATCGGCATCGGCGAGGGCCAGATGGATTTTAGACCCTTTGAACCGGATAAGTTTGTGGAAGCTTTGTTTGAGACTAAGGACGCGCCTCAGGAAGCATAAGTAAAATTTTAAGGCTGTCAAGTAAAAATACTTGACAGCCTTGCTTTTTTTCTGTATAATGCCCATGTGAGTTAGTGAGAAAGCGGTTGAAATATGGCAGGCACAGAATTTGAAAACAGGATCAGGCTGGGGTCGCTGTACGGCGTCTATGGTCAGCTCCTGACCACCAAACAACGCAGATGCACGGAATTATATTTTTATGATGACTTGTCCCTGGCAGAGATTGCCGCGGGCATGCAGATTTCCCGGCAGGCGGTTTCGGATTTGCTGAAACGGGTGGAACAGACTCTGGAACATTACGAGGCGCAGCTGGGTTTCTTAGAGAAGTCCCAGCAAAACGCAGCAGTCGTGGCCCAGGCCCAAAAGCTGGTCACGGAGGCGGTCAGCACCGGTTCGGTGACGGCGCTGCCCCGGGTCAACCGTTTATTAGATAAGCTGATGAGTGAAGGCAGGTAAGACAATGGCTTTTGAAAGTTTGTCAGAGCGGCTGCAGAACGCGATTAAGATGTTCCGCGGCACGACCAAGATAACTGAAGAAGATTTAAAGGCGCCGCTCAGGGAAGTGCGCATGGCCCTCCTGGAAGCGGATGTCAATTTCAAGGTGGTCAAAGATTTCGTGGGCCGCATCAAGGAACGTGCCCTGGGCACGGCCGTGGACCAGAATCTCAGCGCCAGCCAGCAGATCATCAAGATCGTGGATGAGGAATTGACGGAGTTATTAGGCGGAACCCAGGCCAAGCTGACGGTTGCTGCCAAACCGCCTACCATCATCATGCTGGTAGGTCTGCAGGGCGCCGGCAAAACTACCACCGCCGGCAAGTTAGCCATGCAGTTAAAGAAACATCACAAGAAACCGTTCCTGGTAGCCGGCGACGTTTATCGTCCCGCCGCTATTACCCAGCTGCAGGTGTTAGGCGAGCAGGTCAAGGTACCGGTGTTCGCCCTGGGGGACCAGGTTTCCCCGGTAGAGATTGCGAAACAATCCCTGGAGAGGGCCGCGTATCTGGCCTGCGACACGGTGATTATCGATACCGCCGGCCGTCTGCATATTGACGAGGCGCTGATGCAGGAACTGAAGAATATCAAGGAAGCAGTTCATCCTCACGAGATCCTGCTCACCATCGACGCCATGACCGGTCAGGATGCCGTTACCGTGGCCGATACTTTTAACAAGAACTTAGGCGTCACCGGCCTGATCATTACCAAGCTGGATGGCGATGCCCGCGGCGGCGCCGTGCTTTCCGTCAAGGAAGTTACCGGCTGCAGCGTCAAGTATGTGGGCATGGGCGAAAAGCTGGATGCCCTGGAACCGTTTTATCCGGACCGGATGGCTTCCCGTATCTTAGGTATGGGCGATATCCTGTCCTTGATAGATAAGATTAAAGATACTACCGATTTAGCCAAAGCGCTGGAGATGGAAAAGAAGCTGCGCAAGGATGAGTTCACCCTGGAGCAGTTCCTGGAACAGATGCAGCAGATCAAGAAGATGGGTTCCCTGGAAACCATCCTGGGACTTATTCCCGGCATGGGCAACATCAGCCAGAAGCTGAAAGATGCCAACGTGGACGAGAAAGAGTTCGACAGGGTGGAAGCCATCATCAGGTCCATGACCCCCAAGGAAAGACGGCGCCCGGAGATTATCAACGGCAGCCGCCGCCAACGTATCGCCGCCGGTTGCGGCATGCGGGTGCAGGATGTGAACAAGCTCCTGAAAAACTTTGAGGACAGCAAAAAGATGATGAAGAAGATGCAGGGCATGAGCCGGTTTGCTTCAAAAGGCGGTGTAAAGCTTCCTTTTATGCATTAATAGATTGGAACATATTTTAAGGAGGTGAAATTGAGATGGCAGTTAAGATTCGTTTAAAGAGAATGGGCGCCAAGAAGGCTCCTTTCTTCCGTGTCGTTGTTGCTGATGAAAGAGCAGCACGCGATGGCAAATTTATCGAAACCCTGGGCACTTATGATGCTCGTCTCCAACCGTCCGTGATTAAGGTGGATGAGGAGAAAGTTATGGCTTGGCTGGGCAAAGGTGCACAACCTACCGATACCGTTAGGAACCTGCTGGTTAAGAATGGTACCATGAAGAAGTTTGCCGAAGCAAAGGTTGCAGCTAAGGCTGCAAAATAAAAGGGGCGTGAATTGCATGAAGGAATTGGTAGAAGTTATGGCCAAGGCCCTGGTTAGCAATCCGTCTGCAGTAGCAGTGGAGGAAGAAACTACCGGTACGACAACGGTGCTTCGCCTCCATGTGGCTCCTGAGGATATGGGGAAGGTTATAGGCAAGCAAGGCCGTATTGCCAAGGCCATCAGGTCTGTCATGAAAGCTGTAGCTACCCGCGAAAACGTGAAAGTGATTGTGGAGATAGTCTGAACGCCCGGCAAGCAGGCCTCAAAACCTGAACAGAAAGTAAAGGATGGTACGTCATGGCCATTGAAAGCATGTTACTGCGGGTACCGGTCGCCATTAAGGCTAAGGTAACCGAAGATTTAAAATTGAAGATTATTGCCGACCTTGAGAATACGGTCAAGGAAATGAAGCTGGATATTGAACAGTTTGATTTTCAGGCTAAACAAGTTATGAACCAGGCTGCTAATGATCTGCAGTCCCTGCCTGATGTACGCCGTCAGATTGATTTCGAAAGAAAGAAACGCACGGATGCCCTGCAGGAGGCGGAAGAGAAGTTAGAACGCGCCAGAAACCTGGAATTAGGCCAGGAAGTAGGGCATGGTAACCTGGAACGTACCGTGGAAGTAAAGATCGGTACGAACCTGGAGACCCTGATGGGCGCAGAAATCTTGACGGAAGACGGCAAGGTTATCGCGTTCCGTGAGTGAGGCTATGGAAAAACAAGTTGTGATTGGCAAAATTGTCGCTCCGCACGGCGTGCGGGGCGACCTTCGTATCTTGCCGCAAACGGATACCCCGGAACAATTTTTAGCTTTAACCTATCTGCTGCTGCCCGGCGGCAAAAAGCTGACCCTGGAACGGGCCCGGTTCCACAAGAACATGGTGCTGATTTCCGCGGCCGAGGTGAAATCCATGGATGCCGCCGAAGCTTTACGGGGGCAGCCGGTTTCCATCTACCGGGAAGATTTGCCGCAGCTGAAAGCCGGGCGCTACTATGTCAGCGACCTGGTGGGACTGCCTGTGCTGGATGAGACAGGCAGGCAGCTGGGGGTGTTTAAGGACGCCCTGCAGACCGGCAGCGCCGACGCCTATGTGATCGCTACCCCGGAGGGCGGCGAGCTTTTGGTGGCGGCTATCAGCGACAATATTAAGGAAATTAATGTGGCGGCTAAACGTATCGTTGTACGGCTGCCGGCATGGGAAGAAGTAAAATGAAATTTATTTTTATCACGCTCTTTCCGGAACAAATTGCACAAGGCGCCGGCCACAGTATCATTAAGCGGGCCCTGGATGCAGGTCTCTTAAGCATGTCCTGCATCAATCCCCGGGATTTTACCACGGATAAGCACCGGACCGTGGACGATACGCCTTTTGGCGGCGGCGCCGGCATGGTGCTGAAACCTGCGCCGATGGTAGCGGCTATCCGTAAGGCCAAGGAGCAGCTGCCGGACGCTTTGGTGGTGGCCATGAGTCCCGGCGGCAAGACTTTTTCCCAGCAGCTGGCGGAAGATTTTGCTGTGGGCGGCCGGGACCTGATCCTGGTCTGCGGTCACTACGAAGGGTTTGACGCCCGCATCTTCCACTGGGTGGATTTGAAAGTTTCTATCGGTGACTATGTGCTCACCGGCGGGGAACTGCCGGCCCTGGTAATCATGGATGCGGTGGCGCGTTTTATTCCCGGGGTGCTGGGCAAGTTTGCCAGCGCCGTGGAAGATTCGTTCAGCACCGGTCTGTTAGAATATCCCCAGTATACCCGTCCCGATGTGTTTGAGGGTCTGGCAGTGCCGGAAGTACTACGGAACGGCAACCACGCCCTGATTAACCGCTGGCGCCGCAAGGAAGCCTTAAAGGCCACCTGGCTGCACCGGCCGGAACTATTAGGCCAGCTGACCAAAACGGACGCCAAGCTGCTCGCCGAGGTACAGGCGGAAGCGGCGGCAGAGGCAGACAAGCCGGAAGAAAAGTAAGGTCGGGCCAAGAAAACCCTTGCAAGTTAGGGTCAGTTGTGATAAAATACTTTTTGCGTAATACGGACGGTCCGCTGTGGCGAGCACATGAACGTCTAGGATTTAGGAGGATAAAATGAATATTATTGAGACTTTGGAAAAGGAACAACTCCGTAAGGACATTCCTGAATTCCGTCCTGGCGACACCGTAAAACTTTCCGTACGTGTAGTCGAAGGAACCCGTGAACGTGTACAGGCTTATGAAGGTGTAGTAATTTCCCGCAGTGGTAGCGGTGTTAAAGAAATGTTCACCGTACGTCGTATCTCTTACGGCGTCGGCGTTGAAAGAACTTTCCCGGTACACAGCCCCAGACTGGCCAAGATCGAAGTGCTCCGCAAGGGTCATGTTCGTCGTGCCAAACTGTATTACCTGCGTGATTTAACCGGTAAGGCAGCTCGTATCACCGAACGTAAATAAGTTGTAAGAGTAAAAGGCTGTGCCGCGAGACACAGCCTTTTTTCTTTGCCCGGTATTTCACAAAAAGTTCCCAGCCCCGGGCGGGGAAAATTAACACGAAACCCGTTTTTTATGATACAATAGACACATTGATGAAAAAGTTTGGAGGAGTTAGCTGATGAGCGATAAATCCGGCGGCAGCTGGCAGGATACGGTGAACGACTGGTTAGTGTCGATTATCGTGGCCGTAGCTCTGGCCTTTTGTATTCGCACCTTTATTTTTGAACCGTACCTGGTGGAAGGTTCTTCGATGTTTCCTACCCTGGTCAGCCATGAGCGGCTGATCGTGGACAAGTTTAGTTATTTCGTACGCGACCCGAAGCGGGGGGAGATTATCGTCTTCCGCTATCCCAAGGATGAGAGCCGCGACTTTATCAAGCGTGTCATCGCCGTGGGCGGCGACACCATTGAGATGCGGGACGGCGCGGTGCTGGTTAACGGCAAGAAGGTGGACGAGCCTTATACCTATAAGGACGACCCCAAGGGGCCGAACCATTCCAACTACCGGAAGTCCGTGGTGCCTCAGGAACATATCTTCGTCCTGGGCGACAACCGCAATAATTCGGAAGACAGCCGCTTTGCGGATGTGGATTTCGTACCTTTGAAGTTAGTGAAGGGTAAGGCAGCCGTTTCTTTCTGGCCTTTTGACAAAGCCAGAATTATGCCTTAATGCTGTAGTAAATTTTAGGCAGGCACGCGGCAGCAGAGCGCACGGGTATGTGTTTTCAGGCGGCGCCTGATGGGGGAGCAGATGGACGAGCAAAAATTACAAATTCAGTGGTTCCCCGGACATATGACCAAGGCCAGGCGCATGATGGAGGAACAGGTCAAGCTGGTGGATGTGGTGGTGGAGATGGTGGATGCAAGGATTCCCGTTTCCAGTACGAATCCCATGCTGGGCCGGATCCTGCAGCAGAAACCGCGGGTGCTGGCGTTCAACAAGATTGATATGGCGGACCCGGAACTGACGGAGGCCTGGATCAAGTCCTTCCAGTCCCGGGGCATCAAGGTCTGCAAGGTGAACTGCAATAACGGGCAGGGCGTCAAGCAGCTGTGGGCAGCAGTAATGGAGGCGGCGCAGCCGTCCCAGGCCAAATGGTTAAAGAAGGGCGTGAAGAATCACCCCGTCCGCACCATGATCGCCGGCGTGCCCAACGTAGGTAAATCAACTTTGATCAACCGGCTGGTGGGTCAGAAGAAGACTATCGTCTCGGACCGTCCCGGTGTGACCCGGGGTACCCAGTGGGTAGCCATTGCCAAGGGTCTGGAACTGTTAGATACGCCGGGCGTGCTCTGGCCCAAGTTTGAAGATCCTCAGGCCGGTTTTTGTCTGGCGGTGACCGGCGCCATTAAGGAAGATGTGTTTGACCGGCATACGGCCATGGAAATTTTGCTGGCCCGTCTGGCAGAAACGTATCCGGGACTGGTAGCAGCTTTTTACGGGCTGCCGGCACCGGCGCAGGATGTACCGGGGCTGATGGAACAGATTGGCCGGGCCCGTGGTTGTCTGAAAGGCGGCGGCGTGGTAGATATTAATAAGGTGGACCAGCTGGTGCTGCGGGATTTCCGTACCGGCAAGCTGGGCCGGATTACATTAGACAGACTGGATAAGTAAAGTTACCCGCAACTGACAAGGTTTGAACGCCAGCTGCAGGTAACTTTTTTCTTTGGTCATGGTAGGGAGGCAGAACAATGAAGATTGCGGAAATCAGGGCGCTGTTGGCGGGTACGCCTACGGACGCCCAACTGGCGGAGATTGCCCAGGATGAACGCAAAGGCGTGCAGCAGTTATGGGCGGCTTACATCAGACGCCTGGAGGCGGAAGATGCTGAGCGGGCCCGGCTGGAAAAGCTGCAAAGTTTTGAAAAAAAATACTACGCGGAGGGCGCCCGGTATATTACCGGGATTGACGAGGTAGGGCGGGGACCTTTGGCGGGTCCGCTGGTCATGGCGGCGGTGATCCTGCCGGCTCGGTCCTATCTGCCTCATCTCAACGACAGCAAAAAGTTAAGCGCCGCCCGCCGGGAAGTTTTGTATCCTCAAATTTTAGAAACGGCCCTGGAAGCGGTGGTGACCATCGTCAGCCCCAGCGAGATTGACCGGCTCAATATTTACGAAGCCACCAAGCGGGGCATGGAAGCCACCTTGCAGGCGCTGACCTTAAAACCCCAGGTGGCTCTGGTGGATGCTATGCATCCCCAGGTGCCGGGCATGCAGGTGGTGCCTATCATCCACGGCGACGCACTGAGCTTATCTATCGCAGCGGCCTCCGTGGTGGCCAAGGTGTACCGGGATGCGCTGATGGTGCAGCTGGACGCCGAGTTTCCAGCCTACGGCTTTGCCGAGAATAAAGGCTACGGCAGCCAGCGGCACATGGACGCCCTGGCAGCCTGCGGCGCTACCATCTGGCACCGGCGCAGCTTTGAACCGGTGAAAAGTATGCAGTTGGAACCGCTGCCTTACGGCGGTCACAAGACCCTGACCTTGAAAAAGGCGGTGGCAGGAACTGCTGGTGAGGCCGCGTCCTCCGGAAAGACAGCTGCGGGTGCACAACCGGCCGCGGCCAAGGTGGTGATGACGCCCGATGCATGAACGCGCGCAGCTGGGCAGACGGGGCGAGGACATAGCCGCGGCTTTCCTGGAACGGCAGGGGTACACGCTCCTGGAACGCAACTACCGGTGGCGTAAGGGCGAGATTGACGTGATTGCCGCGAAGGAAGCCACCATTGCTTTCGTGGAAGTAAAAACCCGCCGGAACCTGGACTACGGTTTGCCGTCCGAGGCGGTGACTTATAGCAAGCAGCAGAAGATCAGGGCCACGGCGCTGCACTATCTGCAGGAGCAGGACCGGTATTACCAGATCCTGTCTTTCGATGTGATTGAGGTTTTAGTGCAGGAAGGCAAGGCGCGGGTGCGCTGGCTGCCTCACTGCTTTTAACATACGGCATTAGCCGGAACTGTAAGTGACAGACCGCCGCCAGCTTTGCGCCGGCTACAAAAATGCAGGCGTAGTTAGCAAAAGGAGCGGGCGGTTGTCAGCGCAAGTAAAGGAGGAGATAGCAAGTTGTACGCCAAAGTATATGGTGAAACCACGGTGGGCTTAAACGGCGCCCTGGTAATCGTGGAGGTGGACATTGCCAGGGGACTGCCCGGGTTTGAGATTGTAGGGCTGCCGGACCTGGCGGTGAAGGAATCCCGGGAACGGGTGCGCACGGCGCTAAAGAATTCCGGTTTTCCTTTTCCTCAGCAAAAGATCACGGTGAACCTGGCGCCGGCCAGCGTGAAGAAAGATGGCAGCGGTTTGGACCTGCCCATCGCCGTGGGCATTTTAATCAGCAGCGGTTTATTGCCTCAAGAAAAAGTTCGGGACAAGATTTTTATCGGCGAACTTTCTTTGGAGGGAGTAATCCGGGAAGTGCACGGGGTTCTGCCCATGGTCATCCAGGCCGGGACGGAACGCATTCCGGAAGTGTATATTCCGCAGGGGAACGCGGAAGAGGGCCGCATCGTGGAACAGGTGCGGGTCTTTACGCCGGCTTCCCTGCGGGAGCTGGTACGGCATTTGCAGCGCCCCTGTCTGGAGCAGTTGACGCCGCGGACCTTGCAGGAGGAACTGGCGGCTGCAGGACCGGCTTTGGATTTTGCCGAGGTGCGGGGGCAGCTGGTGGTGAAGCGGGCCCTGGAGATTGCTGCGGCCGGCGGGCATAATATCTTGCTGGAAGGAACGCCAGGTTCAGGAAAAACTATGCTGGCCCGGAGATTGCCTTCCATCCTGCCGCCGCTCACCGAGCAAGAAGCCCTGGAAGTGACCAAGATCTACAGCATCGCGGGACTTTTGTCCACCAAGGGGCGGCTTATGGCGCGGCGTCCTTTCCGCAGTCCGCACCATACCATTAGCTGCAGCGCCCTGGCCGGGGGCGGCGGTATTCCTAAACCCGGCGAGGTAACTTTAAGTCATAACGGGGTTTTATTTTTAGACGAGCTGCCGGAATTTTCCCGGGCGGCCCTGGAAGTTTTGCGCCAGCCCCTGGAAGATGGTTTTGTGTCTATCAGCAGGGTCCAGGCGGCCTATACTTTTCCTGCCAGCTTTTTGTTGTGTTGCGCTCAGAATCCGTGCCCCTGTGGCTATTTAGGCGATAGCAAGCACCAGTGTACCTGTCGCCCCGGCGACATCGAACGCTACCAGCGTAAGGTGTCCGGACCGCTTTTAGACCGCATCGATATCCAGGTCCAGGTGCCCCGGGTCGAGTTTAAGGATTTACGGACCAAGGCGCCGGGAGAAAAATCGGCGGTGATCCGGGAGCGGGTGTGCGCGGCCCGGGAGATCCAACTCCAACGGCTGCAGCCGGTAGGCTTGTACTGCAACGCCCAGATGAGCCACCGGGAGGTGGAGCGCTTCTGCCAGCTGGATGCGCCCAGCCTTTCCTTGCTGGAACAAGTCTTTGCGGCGCTGGGTTTGTCGGCCCGCAGTTATGACCGCATCATCAAGGTGGCCCGCACCATTGCCGACCTGGCCGGTGCGGAGGCGATTTCGGCCGCCCATGTGGCGGAAGCCATCCAGTTGCGGACTAGTGCTAAAAAGTAACAGAAATCTTGCTAATTTGCATAAAAAATTCATAATGATACATAAATAACCTACTTTAGGAAAATTTTTGTGGCAAAAAATTTTACTTGTGGTACAATGAAACAAATCAGCCGGAAAGACTGATAATTTTCATGAAGAGGTTGTTATGACAGCAGGTTTACCGGGAAGAGACAAGCAGTTGCACAGCTTGTGGTTAAGGCTGGTGTTGATCAGCCCTGTCTTGGTGTCTGTCCGGAAATTGCTGCCGGCTGCCCGGGGCGTAAACTGTGCCCGGCAGGTGAAACTAGGTTAAGAAGTGCGTGGTCCTTGTTGTCCGCGCACTTTTTATATTTATCCCGAACTTAAATACCGACTAATAAAGGAGTGATTGTATGGCTGAAGAAGAAAAGGCTGCCACTACCGGCGGTAGTGACGGCAAAAAGATCGGCGTGGTTGCGGCTACGCTGATGGTGGCCGGCAACATGATGGGCAGCGGCGTGTTTATGCTGCCCGCCAATTTGGCGACCATTGGTGGTATCTCGATTTTCGGCTGGGTGGTGACCTGTATCGGCGCCATCGCCCTAGCCATGAGCTTTGCCAAGCTGGCAAACATTGACCCGGCTTCCGGCGGTCCTTATGCCTATACCCGCAAGGCTTTCGGCCCTTACATGGGCTACCAGACCAACCTGATTTACTGGCTGGCCAACGTGGTGGGCAACGTAGGTCTGGCCGTGGTAGGCCTGGGTTATCTCAGCGGCTTCTTTCCCATGTTAAAAAATTTGTATGTGTTTGCCGCCTGTCAGATTGCGGTGATATGGCTCTTTACCTACGCCAACATCTTGGGACCCAGGCTGGTGTCCAAGATTCAGGGTGTCACCACCAGTATTGCCCTGGTGCCCATCATCCTCACCGCCATCGTGGGCTGGTTCTGGTTCAGTCCTCAGACTTACATGGATGCCTGGAACGTAACCGGTAAGAGCGATGTGTCCGCCGTAGGCGCCACCCTGAACTTTACCCTGTGGGCTTTCATCGGCGTGGAGTCGGCTTCGGTCGGCGCCGGCGTGGTGGAAAATCCCCGCAAGAACGTGCCTATCGCCACCATCGGCGGCGTAATTCTGGCGGCCGTATGCTATGTGCTTAGCTCATCCGTCATCATGGGCATGATTCCCAATAAAGCTTTGATTGCTTCGGCAGCTCCCTTTGCGGATGCAGCCAAGATTGCCTTCGGCCCCCTGGCCGGACATATCGTGGCCGCCTGTGCCGCTTTAGGCTGCCTGGGTTCCCTGGCCGGCTGGACCTTGCTGGTAGGCCAGAGCGCCAAAGCTGCCGCGGACGACGGTTTGTTTCCCAACGTCTTTGCCAAGTTAAACGCCAACGGCGTGCCTTCTTCCGGTTTGGCTATCGTGGCTACCTTCATGACCGTGCAGGTCCTGTGTACCATGAGTCCTTCCGCCAGCGCCCAGTTTGGTAAGATTGCCTCTATCGCGGTCATCATGACCCTGCTGCCTTATATTTATTCCTGTATCTCGGTCTACGTGCTGGGGTACGGCAAGCTGGAACCGAAAGATTACAGCAAGGCCACCTTCATCGCTTTGTTAGGCGGTATCTACAGCATGGCGGCCCTCATCGGTTCTGATGGCGAGCAGACCCGCTGGTCCCTGGTCTTTGTTATTTCCACCATCGTGTTCTATACCACGGCCATCAAGCACCAGCATCAGATTGAAAACGGTGAAGTGGTGGGCGGTCAGGCGCCGCGCTGGATCCGTTACCTGACCATGGCCATTACCATCGTCACCCTGTGCATCGCCTTCATGTTGTCCGTAGGCGGTACCAGCAAGCTGAACCTGCATCACCGTTCCAATAATACCCCGACGACCACTTCGGTACAGCAGGTAGAACCGGGCGGCACGGCTACCCAGCATGCACCGGCTGCGGCTAACTAAAAAAGTTTTTAGGTAAAATTTTCCGGATAGATTATAATTAAACTAAAAGGAGTGAAGCGTATGATTATTGCAGAAGACAGAAATAAGTTAGGCATGCGTGCCTTACTGGTGTACCGGTCCCTGAATCCTGAGGGCACCGGCCGCAAGATCATGGATAAGATGAAGAAGGAGCTGGAAGACAACGACGTAGAGGTTGTCACCGCCAATAATTCTTTTGACGCGGACATGCTCATTTATGCAGACCCCATGTTCCAGGCCCTGATCCTGGACTGGGACGTGGAAGACAATAAGACTCACAATCCGGCTAAACGGATTATTGATACCCTGCGCAGCCGTAACAGCAAGATGCCGATTTTCCTCTTCGGTGACACGGAAAGCGCCTCTGATATTCCTCTGGAGTACCTGCGTCAGGTCAACGACTTCCTGTGGCCTTTCGAAGACACCGCCGATTTTATCGCCGGCCGGGTCGTGGCTGCTATTACCCGTTACCGTAAGCATCTGCTGCCGCCCATGTTCAACGCCCTGGAAGAATTTTCCCGGGTGCACGAATATTCCTGGCATACGCCCGGTCATACGGGTGGCACCGCCTTCATGAAATCGCCGGCGGGCCGCGCCTTCTTTGATTTCTTTGGCGAAAACCTGTTCCGCTCCGACCTGTCTATTTCCGTAGGCGGCCTGGGTTCCCTCTTAGACCACAGCGGTCCTATCGGCGAAGGCGAAAAATACGCCGCCAAGGTGTTCGGTTCCGACCGGACTTATTGCGTGACCAACGGTTCTTCTACCTCTAACCGGGTCATCTTCATGGCCTGCGTCACCAGGAACCAGATCGCCCTCTGCGACCGTAACTGCCATAAATCCATCGAGCAGGCCATGACCATGACCTCCGCGATTCCTAACTATCTGCTGCCTACCCGTAACCGCTACGGGATCATCGGACCTATTCCTCCGGAAAGACTGATGCCGGCGGCTTTGAAAAAAGCCATTGCCAACAACCCTCTGGTCACGAAGAATATTGACCCGCATCCGGTACATGCCGTTATCACCAACTCCACTTATGACGGCCTGTGCTACAATGCTAAGCGGGTGGAAGAAATTTTAGGCCAGACCGTGGACAGGATGCATTTTGATGAAGCCTGGTACGGTTATGCCCGCTTCAACCCGATTTACAAGGACCGTTTTGCTATGCACGGCGACCCCAAGAAACGGGACCGCAAGAAAGAGATGACGATTTTCGCCACCCAGAGCACCCATAAACTTTTGGCGGCTTTGTCCCAGGCTTCCTTCATCCATGTACGCGACGGCAAGAAAGCCGTGGACCATGCCCGCTTTAACGAAGCCTTCATGATGCACGCTTCCACTTCCCCCAACTACGCCATCATCGCTTCTAACGATGTGACCGCCGCCATGATGGACGGCCAGGGCGGCAAGACCCTGACGGACGAATCCATCCGCGAGGCGGTAGAGTTCCGGAAACTGGTGGCCAAGACTAACGCTGTCTATACTGCGGACAAGAGCTGGTTCTTTAATGTGTGGCAGCCGGATACCGTTACCGTGAAGGGCAAAAAGGTGCCTTTCTATAAAGTGGATGACGAGTACCTGTG
Organism: Acidaminococcaceae bacterium; assembly: GCA_022484685.1. GTDB lineage: Bacteria > Bacillota > Negativicutes > Acidaminococcales > Acidaminococcaceae > JAKVKY01. Next base: position 23,258 of record JAKVKY010000012.1, read on the forward strand.
CACCCACAGCGACGCCTGGGTCCTGAAACCCAACGCCCAGTGGCACGGCTTTGGCGATATCGAAGACGGCTACTGCATGCTGGACCCCATTAAGGTTTCCGTGACCACCCCCGGTGTTTCTACCGATAAAGGCCTGGATAAATGGGGCATCCCGGCGGCTATTTTCAGCGCCTACCTGGACCGCCGCGGCATCGTGGCCGAAAAGACCACGGACTTTACGGTGCTGTTCCTCTTCTCCCTGGGTATCACCAAGGGTAAATGGGGCACTTTGATGAACGCCATGCTGCAGTTTAAGCAGGATTATGACAACAACACGCCGCTGGAAAGCTGCATGCACGACCTGATTGACGATTATGGCAGCCGTTACGAAGGTATGGGCCTGAAGGATCTGTGCGACGAGATGTTCAACGCCATGAAGACCATCAAGACCACCTATTATCTGGCCGCCGGTTTCTCCGTGCTGCCTCATCCGGATATGACTCCGGCCGATGCGTATGAGCAGCTGGTCCTGAACCATATTAAGAAGGTAGACCTGAAAGGTATGGCCAATCAGACTTTGGCTACGGGCATCGTACCCTATCCGCCCGGAATTCCTCTGATCATGCCCGGTGAAAATGCCGGTCCGGAAAATGGTCCCCTTATCGGTTATCTGAAATCCCTGGAAGCTTTCGATAAATTATTCCCGGGCTTCATCCATGATTCCCACGGCGTGGAAATTGAGGACGGCAAGTATTTTGTGTACGTGCTGGACAAGAGCAAGCTGGGCAAGAAGAAATAAAAACGGCGCAGCGGTAAAAGTTGAGCAAAGCAAAAGTACATGCGTAAAGTTAAAGAGGGTCTGCCGTCAGGCAGGCCCTTTTTTTACGGTTAAGCCGGGACGGCACCACGGTGACCTTGTCAGGCTGCAGCCGTCACTTTTTGTGATTTCCCGGTGAACTGGCAAAGACAGGGTGTAAGAATAGTAAAAATGTGTTAAAATAGAAAAGACTTAGGGCGCAGGCCCAAATATGTGGAGGGGTGGAAACAAGATGCGTATCGTATTGACTATCGTCGGCAAAGACAAGGTGGGCATCACGGCAGGTGTGAGCCGCGCTTTGGCCGAGAACAATGTAAATATCCTGAACATCGACCAGAATATCGTCAGTGGCTTTTTTAACATGGTGCTGATCGGGGACATGGAAAACGCCAAGGTGGATTTAGCCACCTTGAAAAAAGTTTTTGAAGACCTGGGCAGGCAGCTGGGCGTAGAGATCCGCGTACAGAGCGAAGCTATCTTTACGGCGATGCACGACATTTAGGAGGCAGCGATATGGCAATGTTAACCATTAAGGATGTGCTGGAAACCACCCAGATGATCACCCAGAATAATTTGGACGTACGTACCATTACCATGGGCATCAGTCTCCGGGATTGCTGTCATCCGGACATCAAAGTTTGTGCGGCGAAGATTTATGATAAGATTACCCATAAGGCCGAACATCTGGCGCAGGTGGGGCAGGATTTGGAAGCGGAACTGGGCGTGCCCATCATCCATAAACGTATTTCCGTAACTCCTATCGCCCTGGTGGGTGAAAGCTGCGAGGCTGCGGATTATGTGCCGTTAGCCCAGGCTTTGGATAAAGCGGGTAAGGCCGTAGGCGTGAATTTTGTGGGCGGGTTCAGCGCCCTGGTGGATAAAGGTTACACGGTAGGCGACCGCAAGCTGGTAGCTTCCATCCCGGAAGCGCTGGCTACCACGGACATCGTCTGCTCCTCGGTAGCGGTAGGTTCTACCAAATGCGGTATCAACATGGACGCCGTCGCCGAAATGGGCCGCGTGGTGAAAGCAACAGCCGCCAAAACGGCAGACAAGGATGCTCTCGGCTGCGCCAAGTTAGTGGTCTTTTGTAACTCGGTGCCGGATAATCCTTTCATGGCCGGCGCTTTCCACGGCGTCACGGAACCGGAAACGGTAATCAACGTAGGCGTCAGCGGCCCGGGTGTGGTCAAGCATGCCCTGGAAGCGGTACGGGGCCAGGATATCGGCGCCGTAGCGGAAACTATTAAACGTACGGCCTTTAAGATTACCCGGGTAGGCCAGCTGGTAGCCCAGGAAGCTGCCCGCAGGCTGAACACCCAGTTCGGCATCATCGATCTGTCCCTGGCGCCTACGCCGGCGGTAGGCGACAGCGTGGCCCGCATCCTGGAAGAGATCGGCCTGGAAAGCTGCGGCGGTCCCGGTACCACGGCGGCGCTGGCTTTGCTCAACGACGCGGTGAAGAAGGGCGGCCTCATGGCCTCCAGTTATGTGGGCGGCCTTTCCGGCGCCTTTATTCCCGTCAGCGAGGACGAAGGCATGATTGCGGCGGTGGAGAAAGGTACCCTCAGCATCGAGAAGCTGGAAGCCATGACCTGTGTCTGCTCCGTAGGCCTGGACATGATCGCCATTCCCGGCGATACCACGGCGGCGACAATCTCTGCCATTATCGCGGACGAAGCCGCTATCGGCATGATTAATAATAAGACCACGGCGGTCCGGGTGATACCGGTGCCCGGCAAAGGCGTAGGCGACAAGGCCGAGTTCGGCGGGCTCTTGGGTTATGCGCCCATCCTGCCGGTGAAGACCGTGAAGCCGGACATGTTTATTAACCGGGGCGGCAGGATTCCGGCGCCGGTGCGCAGCTTAACCAATTGAGGTGAGTAGATGAATAAGGCAACAAAGACTGCCATCCTGGCAGCTTTGGAGAAAAAATACAAAGGTACCACTACCATGCTGCATTACAACTCTCCTTTTGAGCTGTTGTGCGCGGTAATCCTGTCGGCCCAGTGCACCGATGAACGGGTGAACAAGGTGACGGCCCGGATTTTCCCCCGGCTGAACACGCCGGAGAAGATGGGGGCTTTGACCCAGGCCCAGATGGAAGCAGAGATTCACGACTGCGGTTTGTTCCGGGCCAAGGCGAAAAACCTTTTAGGCATGTGCCACATGCTGCTGGAAAAATATGACGGCGAACTGCCTAAAGATATTCCTTCCCTGCGGGAGCTGCCCGGCGTGGGCCAGAAAACGGCTAACGTGGTAGGCAGCATCGTCTACCATATCCCAGCTATCGCGGTAGACACCCATGTTTTTCGTGTGTCCCACCGGTTGGGGTTGGCTAAGGGTGCCGACCCGCTGGAAACGGAGCACGAGCTGCAGAAAGTTATCCCGAAGGAGAACTGGAGCGACGCCCATCACTGGCTGATCTGGCACGGACGCCTGGTGTGCAAGGCCCGGAAGCCTTTGTGTAAAGGCTGCGTGTGCGTGGATTTGTGTCCTTACAAAGATAAAAATTTTGAATGACTAATACCTGCCGTGGCGGCTTGTCGTACGTAGCTGCGGCGGGTATTTTTTATGCCGGCACTGGCGGGGTAAAACAGCGGTAAGCAGCTGTGTTGGTCCGGTGGTTACAGGCTGGCAATAGGTGTGTTAGCCAGTCTTAATAAGTGAGGAGGGAGAGACATCACTAAGGAAGAAGTTTTACACAAGTATTTCGGGTATGAGACTTTCCGGCCGGGGCAGGCGGAGATTATCGACCAGATCCTGGCAGGGCGGGAACTTTTAGCGGTGCTGCCCACCGGGGCGGGAAAAAGTTTGTGCTTTCAGGTGCCGGCGCTGCTCCTGCCGGGACTAACCCTGGTCGTATCGCCGCTGATCTCGCTGATGCGGGACCAGGTGGAACATCTGCGGCAGGCAGGTATCGCGGCGGCCTGCGTGGACAGCGCTGTCAGCAGTAATGCCTACGGCAAAACTTTGTACGAGACCAGGGCCGGGCGCTACAAGCTGCTCTACGTTTCCCCGGAAAGATTGCAGAACCCGGCCTTCTTACAGTTTGTCCGGCATACACCCATCAGCATGCTGGTGGTGGACGAGGCCCACTGCGTGTCTCAGTGGGGCCACGATTTCCGCCCTCAGTATTTAAAAATTGCCAGCTTCCTGGAACGGCTGCCGGAGCGTCCGCGGTATGCGGCGTTCACGGCGACGGCTACGCCCCGGGTGCGGCAGGATATCCTGGCGGGTTTGTGTATGCGGGATGCGCAACTGGTTTGTACCGGCTTTGACCGGCCCAATTTATTTTTTGCCGTGGCCCGGCCGGTGCAGAAGCAGCGGGAACTGCTGCGGCAGTTAGAACCGCGCCGACAGGAAAGCGGCATCATCTACTGCGCCACCCGGGCGCTGACGGAACAGGTGGCGCGGTTTTTGCAGGAACACGGTTTTGCGGCGGCCCGCTACCATGCCGGTCTCACGCCCAAGGAAAGGGTGACGGCCCGGGATAAGTTTGTACGGGATGAGATCAAGATCATGGTGGCCACCAACGCTTTCGGCATGGGTATCGATAAAGGCAATGTCTCCTTCGTCATCCATTACAACATGCCCCTCAACCTGGAAGGGTATTACCAGGAAGCGGGCCGGGCCGGACGGGACGGTAAGCAGGCCCTGTGTCTGCTGTTCTATGATCGCAGCGACTGGGACTTAAACCATTACCTGGCCCCGGACAAGGAGGCGCAGCTGCAGCAGATGTGGGACTACTGCGAGGAACGGGGCTGTCTGCGCCACCATCTGCTGCGTTATTTTGGCGAAGTACCGGCGGAGAGGTGCGGAGCCTGCAGCAACTGCCGTCCGGCGGGACTGTGGCGGCAGTTTAAACTATTGTTTAAATTTTCGCAGGAAAAGCAGGAATTTTAGCGAATACTAATAATATGGATAAGTTTTGAAAGACATGACTACAGAGCTAGCCTAAATTTAGCTACAGGTACTTAAAGGAGGTCTTTGTTCATGAAGTTAACCTTTTTAGGAGCTGCCAGGACGGTAACCGGTTCTTGTTACCTGCTGGAAGTGAACGGCAAGAAGATGCTGGTGGATTGCGGTATGTTCCAGGGGTCCAAGCTGATCACTCAGTTTAACCGGCGGCCTTTTGCTTTTGCCCCGGGCAGCATTGATGCCATGATTTTGACCCACGCCCATATCGACCACAGCGGCCTCATTCCCAAACTGGTGAAGGAAGGCTACAAGGGTCCCATCCACTGCACCAAGTCCACCCAGCAGCTGTGCACCATCCTGCTGCCTGACAGCGCCCATATCCAGGAATCGGATGCGGAATTTAACAACCGCAAAGGCATGCGTGCCGGCCGTCCGGAAGAGCAGCCGCTGTATTCCGTGGATGATGCGTATACGGCCATGACCAATTTTGTGGTCCATGACTTTGACCAGGATATTGAAGTTCTTCCCGGCGTGGTAGCCAAGTTCCGGGTAGCGGGCCATATTTTGGGCAGCGCCTATGTGGAACTGCATATCACCGAGAACGGCAAGAACACGAAATTAATTTTCACCGGCGATATCGGCCAGCCGGACCAGCCCATCATCGACGACCCGGCTCATATTAGCGGCGCTGATTTTATCGTCACCGAATCCACTTATGGCAACCGTGTGCACGAAAAGTCCGATAAGAAGGCGGAACTGACCAAGATTATCACCGAGACCATCGCCAAAGGCGGCAACGTGGTCATCCCGGCTTTTGCCGTCGGCCGTACCCAGGTGCTGCTCTATTATTTCCAGCAGCTGCTGGCCGAGAAAAAGATCCCGGATGTGCCTATCTATATCGACAGCCCCATGGCCACCAAGGTCACGGGTATTACCTTAAACAGCACGGAGGAGTTTGACGCGGAGGCCCAGGCCATCGTGAAAGCCCAGGGCAAACTCTACGCTATGCCTAACGTGCACTTTACGGCTACGCCTCAGGAATCCCGCATGATTAATGCCATGGAAGGCCCCAAGATCATCATGTCCGCCAGCGGTATGGCGGATGCTGGCCGGATCCTGCATCATCTGAAACATAATTTGTGGCGCCCGGAGTGCTGCGTGGTCTTTGCCGGTTATCAGGCGGACGGCAGCATGGGCCGCCGGTTGTTAGACGGCGTAAAAATGGTGAAGATCATGGGCGAGCCTATCAAGGTGGCCGCTACCATTTACAACATGACCGCGTTCTCGGCGCATGCTGATAAGGACCAGCTGCTGGCCTGGTACAAGAAGATGGAGCAGAAGCCCAAGATTTTCTTTGTGACCCACGGCGAGTACGATGCTTCTTCCACCCTGGCCAAGATTTTGCAGTGCGAGCTGGGCACGGCGACCTATGTGCCCCAGTACGGCGACGAGGTGGAAATCTCCGGATCCGAGTACAAGATCAACCAGACCCCGTCTATCTCCAATGTGCCTGATGTGGCCGCCCTCCGTGATTACCTTAAATCCCTGGAGGCCGACTATCTGCACCAGTGCGACCGGATTGAGAAGATGGTGGTCCAGGATAACAGTAAGGCGCCGACTATCCGCAAACGTCTGGAGAAACTCAAAGCGGCCATGGATGATTTGCTGACCAATGTTTAAGCTAGAAAACGCGTACTTTTGTCTTGTAGGGGCGCACGAAAAAGAAATTTCTTACAAATTTACGAAAAAATGTTGACAAGAACGTATACTTTTGTTATACTTGCTTCAACATTTAAAAAAAGCTTAGGCTTTTTGTAAACAGTGATGAACAGAAATGAAAGTTTCGGCGTGCCCCAGAGAGCCGTTGGCCGGTGTAAAACGGCAGCACAGGAAATTTTCTCTCATCTGCGAACCCTTTTTCTGAACGGTGGCTGACACCTTTAGGAAAAAGCGCTGCGGCGGCGTTACCGGCCAGGAGTATAATATAGGGTGGTACCGCGTATAGACGCCCCTGTCATTTGGCAGGGGCGTTTTTATATGGGGTTAAGAGATAGAAACAGCCACACAAAATGAGGGAAAGGTTTATGAGGTGAACGACATGGACATGTGGAGCAAGTTTTCCAAGGCGGCAGTAGCAGTTTCTTTGACGGCAGTGGTAGCACTGGCAGCAGGTTGTGGCGGCGGCGCGAAAAAAGCGGCGGCTCCGGCCTCCGGCGCCGGCGGTAAGATCACGTACAAGCTGGCGTACGCGCTGCCGGCTTCCCATCCTCTGGGCAAGGCTGCGGATTCCTTTATTGCCAAGGTGAAAGACAAGACCCACGGCGAGGTCACCATTACCCCGTATCCGGCCGGTCAGCTCTATAACGATAAAAGCATGAACGACGCCATCATGAGCGGCGGCGTGGACATGGGCCTGAACAGCGTCGGCCGCTGGGCTACCATCATCCCGGCCATGGAAGTGTTTGATGTGCCCTTCCTGTTCCCCAGCTACGAAAAGGTGGACCAGGCTATTGACGGCGGCATGGGCGAGAAGCTGACCGCCGAGCTGAAAAAGAAAAACGTACGTCCCATCATCTGGGCGGATTACGGCTTTGTGCAGTTTGGCAATGCCAAGAAAGAGATTAAGAAACCGGCCGATTTTGCCGGCCTGAAGATGCGCGGCTACAGCGAACTGTCTAGCGAGACCATTAAAGCCTTAGGCGGTTCCCCGGTTACCATGGGCGCCGGCGAAGTATACATGGCCATCCAGAGAGGCGTTATCGACGGCCAGAGTTCCGGTACCACGGCTATGCTGGAGCGCAAGATGTTTGAAGTTACCAAGTATCTGACCATCACCAACCACGCTTATCCCGAATTCATCCTGGCCATGAGCGAGAAGTCCTACGCCAAGATGAGCGCCGAGCAGCAGAAAGCCTTCATGGAAGCGGCTAAGGAAGTACAGAGCGACCTGCGCAAGAATTCCAAGAATGAAGACCTGAAGGCGCTGGCAGCTTTGAAAGAAAAAGGTATGCAGGCGTATGTGGTTCCGGAAGCCGACCTGAAAGAATGGCAGAAAGCTACCCGTCCTGTCTGGGATATCTTTATCAAGCATGCGGGCAAGTTAGGTCAGGAACTGATTGATATCTGCACCAAGAACTAAGTTAGGGCCTGGAGGAGTTACGGAGCTCAGACCAGGAAAAAGCACGGAATTTAAACTAGGAAAAACTGAGGTCATGCATAGTGAAAGCATTTATTGGCATCTACAGCAAAGTTTTAGATAAGATCACGGACGCCGCCGGCTTTATTGCCGGCGTGCTCCTCTTATTAACCGCCCTGTCTACCTTTATCGAGGTCGTGATGCGGGGTGTGTTCAATTCGCCTACGGAATGGGCCATCGAGGTGGCGGTCTATTTTGTGCTGATAGCCGGTTTCTTAGGCATGCCGGTGGCGTATAAGGCAGGTAAACACATTAACGTGGATATCCTGCTGCTGAACCGTTCGGCCAAGACCCGTTGTATGTTGGAATTTGGCACCAGTATTATCGGCATCATCTTCTGCGCCATCTTTTTCTGGGAGGCGCTGAACATGTCCCTGACCAGCCTGGAGCTGAATAATATTTCGCCCAGTACCCTGCGGATGCCGCTCTGGATTCCCCAGATGTCACTGCCCATAGGGATGGGACTCTTAACCCTGCAGTTTGTGAAAACCCTGCTGCAGGACGGCGTGAAGTTAAAAGAGCATGCCTTTGCAGAAGGGCAGGTGCCCAGATGATTATTCTCTTTACGATTATCCTGCTGGTACTGCTGGCGGTAGGTCTGCCGGTAGCTTTCTCCCTGGGAGCGGCGGGGATGCTGGGCATGGTGGGTTTCATGGGCGACGCGGAAGGCGCTTTAGCGCAGACGCCTATCCTGGGTTACAAGGCCCTGGACGACTTTGTGCTCACCGCCGTACCGCTGTATATTTTGATGAGCCAGATCTTGCTGGAAGGCAAGGTCGGCAAAGATCTGTTTGAACTGGGCAATAAATGGCTGCGGCATCTGCCCGGCGGTTTGGGCGTGGCTACGATTATTGCCTGCGCTCTCTTTGCCGCCATAACCGGATCTTCCGTAGCCTGCGCGGTCACTATCGGCGCCATCGCGGTGCCCGAGATGTTAAGCCGCGGTTACGAACGCACCCTGGTCTTAGGTACGGTGGCGGCCGGCGGTACCCTGGGTATCCTCATTCCGCCTTCTATCCCTATGATCCTCTACGGCGCCATTACCGGCGAATCCGTAGGCAAGCTGTTTATGAGCGGCGTGGTACCCGGCATCGTGCTGACCTGTATCTTTATCGTCATCGTGGTCTATAAGTGCAAGGACCTGGAACTGGAAGCCCCGGCGCCCATGTCCGAACGCATGGCGGCTTTAAAAACTTCTATCTGGGGACTGCTGCTGCCTGTCCTGATCATCGGCGGCATCTACAGCGGCGCTTTTACGCCCACGGAAGCAGCGGCTATCGGCACCGTGTACAGTATCATCATCACGTTCTTCGTGTATAAGACTTTGACCCTGCGGGATCTGGTACCTATCATGCTGGACGCGGTCAAGACCACCTCCATGATTTTCGCTATCATGATCGGCGCCACCTTGTTTGGTTTCGTCATGACGGTCCTGAACGTACCGCAATCTTTGACGCTCCTGGTAACGGAGATGGAAGCCAACCGCTGGATCGTCTTCCTGGCCATCAATATCCTCATCCTGATCTTAGGCTGCATCCTGGAATCGGTATCTATTATCTATATTACCCTGCCCATCCTGTATCCTATCATCATGAAGCTGGGTTTTGATCCCATCTGGTTCAACGTGGTGCTGCTGATCAACCTGGAACTGGCCCTGATCACGCCTCCTGTAGGCATGAACTTGTTCGTGCTCCAGGGCGTCAGTCCTGAAAGTACCATGAGCCAGATTGTGAAAGGCGTGGTACCCTTCGGCATCGCCATGGCCTTCGAGATTTTCATCCTCTGCTTTATCCCGCAAATGGCTACCTGGCTCCCCAGTGTTATAAAATAACTGGCAAAAGGGAGAAGCAAGCCTGTATTTTTGCAGAAAAAACCAGATTCTTTATTGACAGTCAAATTCAAAAAGCATATAATTATCTAGTCATGAAGGATGCTTCTGGACAAGCATCCTTCATTGTTTAAATGAGTGAGAGGAAGATAGGTTAAGATGATTAGAAACGATATCCGTAATATTGCGATCATAGCCCACGTTGACCATGGCAAAACCACGCTGGTAGACGCCCTGCTGAAGCAGAGCGGTATTTTCCGTGCCAACGAGCATGTGGAAGAATGTGTCATGGATTCTAACCCCCTGGAGCGTGAACGCGGTATTACCATTTTGTCAAAGAACACCGCCGTGATGCACAAGGGCACGAAGATCAACATCCTGGATACCCCGGGCCATGCTGACTTTGGCGGCGAAGTAGAGCGCGTCCTGAACATGGTAGACGGCGTGCTCCTGGTAGTAGATGCTTACGAGGGACCCATGCCTCAGACGAAGTTCGTCCTGCGTAAAGCCATGGAACAACATCTTAAACCTATCGTCGTGATCAATAAGATTGACCGTCCGGATCAGCGCGCTACCGAGGTAGTGGACGAGGTCCTGGATCTGTTTATCGAGTTGGGCGCCGATGAGGATCAGCTGGATTTCCCGGTCGTGTACGCTTCGGCCCGCGCCGGTTACGCCAAGCTGTCCATGGAAGACGAAAGCGATTCCATGGAGCCGTTGTTCAAAGTTATCATTGATAATATCCCGGCGCCGGATGTAGAGGTGGATGCACCCCTGCAGATGCTGGTTAACACGCTGGATTACGATTCTTACGTGGGCCGTATCGTGGTCGGCCGTATCGTGCGCGGTACCATCCGCGGCGGTCAGAACGTGCTGCTGCTGGACGATAAGGGCAACCGGGCGGCCAAGGTAGGCAAGCTGTTTACCTACCAGGGCTTGAAACGTCTGGAAGCAACCTCGGCCCAGGCTGGCGATATCATTGCCCTGATTGGTCTGGGCGATGCTACCATCGGCGATACCATTGCCGATCCGGAACATCCGGAAGCATTGAAAGGCATCAAGATTGACGAGCCTACCTTGTCTATGGTCTTCACGGTCAACGACAGTCCCTTTGCCGGCACTGAAGGCCAGTTCATCACCAGCCGTCATATCCGCGAGCGCCTGATGAAAGAGATTCAAACCAATGTGGCGATGCGCGTCAAGGAAACCGAGACCACGGATACTTTCGTGGTGGAAGGCCGCGGCGAGCTGCACATTTCCATCTTAATTGAAACCATGCGCCGGGAAGGTTACGAGCTGGGCGTTGGTTCTCCCAAGGTTATCATGCATCGCGATGAAAAAGGCAAGCTGCTGGAGCCTATGGAAGCACTGACCATCGACGTACCCCAGGAATTTATGGGCACCGTCATGGAAGACCTGGGCCTGCGCAAGGCTGAGCTGCAGAACATGCACGAGATGAACGGTTACCTGCGTATGGAGTTTAAGATTCCTGCCCGCGGTTTGATCGGTTTCAGGAATCAGTTCCTGACCAACACCAAGGGCAACGGCATCATGAACCATGTCTACGCCGGTTACGAAGCGTACAAGGGACCCATCATGGGCAGGACCCGCGGCAGCCTGGTTGCTTTTGAACAGGGCGAGACCACGGCGTACGGCCTGGGCAACTGCCAGGAACGCGGCACCATGTTCGTCGTCCCCGGTGAAAAAGTTTATGAAGGTCAGATCGTAGGCGAGAATGCCCGCGAGAATGATATCGACGTTAACCCCTGCAAGAAAAAGCACGTCAGCAACATGCGTGCCGCCGGCAGTGACGAAGCCGTCCATCTGGTACCGGCCAAGGTGTTCTCCCTGGAGGGCGCCCTGGAACATATCAACGATGACGAGCTGGTAGAAGTTACGCCCAAGAGCATCCGCATGCGTAAGAAAGTGCTGAGCCGTCTGGAACGTGGCCGTATCCGCGGCCGCATCAAGTCCGCCGAAGAAAAAGGCGACCTGTAAGCCCTGCGGCAGTAAGGCGCAAAGATTCATTCGCGCAGTTAAGGTTAACCCCGCAGCTGCGAAATTTAGAAAAATTTTCTAAAAAGTTTGTCTAAAAAAGAGGATTTTTGCAAATTATGTCGAATGGCATACTTAGTACACATGAAATGGGACGCTGCGTAAGCGTGCTGACAGCGAGGTGGAGGGTTAATCATGGATTTGAAAAACACAGCCCTGAAATTATTTGGAAGCAACATTGACAACGAGGAATATGAGGGACCATATTTGATGCAAAACGGGCACCTGGATATTATGGTGCGTCTGCCTCATGCCTTCGATGATGCCAGAGAATATGCCGATGCTCTCATGGACGGAGCTGCGCTCATGATTTCCTTTGCCGAGATTGATACCGAGACCCGCAACCGGATTTTCGATTATCTGAACGGTGTCAGCTATATTATTAATGCTACGGTTTCCAAGGTCAGCGATTCCATCCTTTTATATGCACCTAATCAGGTGGACGTAGATAAACAGGCGGTGAAACATTCTTCCTGGTTGTCCCGTTAACAGACAAAGATTAACCGGTCCTCACATGAGGGCCGGTTTTTTAATGTGGGGGCAGGTCTAGACATATGGCGCGTAAAAAAAGAGAGAAACCTCAAGTGGTTTCTCTCTTGTATTTTGCTATCTGTTAGTTGAAATAGGCTTGCAGTTCCTTGGCGCTGGCGATAGCTTCCGGAGCCAGGCCTTTCTTCTTTAAAGCAGCCAGGGTGTCCAGGATCTTCTGGGCCCAGTGGCACAGCGCTGCTTCCTCCGCGGTAAAGGGAGAATCGGGAGCCACGGCTTCCTTCAGGATATCTGCCAGGCTCTTCTCGCCGTTCAGGCAGAAGAACACCAGCGTCTTGCTGGCTTCTTTCCAGTCCAGGGTGTCGGGCGCCAGATACATCAGGTTGGTAATCACCTGGTCGCTGGCGGCCTTGGGGTCAAAGTCTTCCTTCAGCAGGTTCAGGATTTCCGGTTTGTTCAGGGGCGGATAAGGATACAGAGCCTTTTCCTTGCCACCGTCTTTGCTTACGGCCAGCGCCTTCTTGCCCTGGTCCACGATTTCCTTAAATTCAAACATGG
>JAKVKY010000013.1 GCA_022484685.1 Acidaminococcaceae bacterium
ATCCTTACAAGGTGACAAAGCCATCGCTTCCATCCTGACACAGCTGGGAGGACGGCTGAACTGGGACGCCGCGCAGCAGGAACTGACGGCGGTACCGGCAGCTACCCACGGCGGCGTTATCCCGGCGGCGGACTGCCCGGACCTGGTACCTATCGTGAGCGTGGTGGCGGCCGTCTCGGCCGGGACTACCCGAATCGTGCAGGCAGAGCGGCTGCGTTTGAAGGAATGCGACCGGCTGGCCGCCATGGCCACGGAACTGCACAAGCTGGGAGCACGCATCACGGAACAGCCGGACGGCCTGGTGATTGAAGGACGGCCGGAAGGTTTGGACGGCGGCGTGACGGTGTCGGCCTGGAACGATCACCGGGTGGCCATGAGCCTGGCTATTGCCGGGTCGCGGTGCCGGCAGCCCATCCTGATTGAGGGCAGTGAGAGCGTCAGGAAATCTTATCCCCACTTCTGGCAGGATCTGGCCGCGGTGGGAGGAAAGGTGGAACAAGTATGAGTGCAACCTTAGGCCGTACGGTAAAAATGACCATCTTCGGCGAATCCCACGGACCGGCCATCGGTCTGGTGGTGGACGGACTGCCGCCCGGACTGAAGGTGGATACTGATTTTTTGCAGAGCGAGCTGGAACGCCGGGCGCCGGGACGCAATAAGCTGGGCACGGCCCGCAAGGAAACCGATGCCTTTGTGCTGCAGAGCGGCGTCTTTGAGGGTCATACCACGGGCACGCCTCTGTGCGCCCTTATCCCTAACGGGGACCAGCATTCCGGGGACTATCAGCTGCTGCAGGCCAAGATGCGGCCCGGTCATGCGGATTATGCGGGGCGCGTTAAATATCACGGCTTTAATGATTACCGGGGCGGCGGCCACTTTAGCGGCAGGCTGACGGCGCCGTTGGTGCTGCTGGGAGCGCTGTGCAAGCTGGCGCTGCAGGAACGGCAGGTGACGGTAGGTTCCCATATCGTAAATATCGGCGCTGCCACGGACCGGCGTTTTAACCCTCTGGGTGAGCCGCCGGCGGTTCTGGCCAGCTTGCGGCAGCAGACTTTGCCCACCCTGGATGAGGCGGTCGGCGCCGCCATGGAACAGGAAATCCGACGGCCAGGGCACAGGGCGACAGCGTGGGCGGCAGTATCGAGTGCCTGATTCAGGGACTGCCTGCCGGTGTGGGCGCGCCTTTCTTTGATTCCTGTGAAAGCTGCCTGGCGCATGCGCTCTTTGCCGTGCCGGCGGTGAAGGGACTGGAGTTTGGCGCCGGCTTTGGTTTCTGCCGGCTGCATGGCAGCGAGGCTAATGACGCCATGCACTACGAGCAGGGGCAGGTACGTACCCTGACTAATCATAACGGCGGCCTGACCGGCGGATTGACTAACGGCATGCCGATAGTGTTCCGGGTAGGGATCAAGCCTACGCCCAGCATCAGCAAACCGCAGCAGACGGTGGATATCCTGGCGAAGACGGATACGACTCTCAGCGTACCGGGGCGTCACGACCCCTGCATCGTGCAGCGGGCGGTACCGGTCATCGAAGGCGTAGCCGCCTGGGTGGCGCTGGATTTGCTGCTGGCTAACACCTGAGCTTACCAAACTTACGGTAACAGGTCGAAACTTAATTACAAAGTACAGGAAACCGCGGTCCTGCGGTTTCGGATAAGGTGGAACAAGATGACGGAACTGGATCTAAAAGCAATCCGCGCTACGATTGATGAGTTAGACACAACCCTGGCGCAAACTTTAAGCAAGCGCCTGGACACGGTGCTGCAGGTGGCAGCCTATAAAGAGGCGCATCAGCTGCCGGTGCTGGACGCGGAACGGGAGAAGCAGGTCCTGGCCCGGATGGCGGCCAGGGTGGAGCAGCCCGAGTACCGTAAGCCTATTGCCAATATCATGAAGGAAGTCATGGCCGAGAGCCGGTCCCTGGAAGTAGCCATGCTGACCCGGCATATCCAGGAAAAAGAACAACAGGCGGAGCCCATCCGGGTAGGTTATCAGGGCGTCAGCGGTTCTTACGGCCATCAGGCGCTGGAAGAATATTTTGCCGGCCGGGCCAAGGTGGAAATTAACTATGCCCATTTTGAAGATGTGGCGGTGGCGGTACAGCAGGGCGAGATTAAGTACGGCGTGCTGCCCATCGAAAATTCTTCTACCGGCGGCATCACCGAAGTCTACGACCTGGTGCGCCGGTATGACTGCCAGATTGTGGGCGAGCATTGCCTGCGGGTGGAGCAGAACCTGCTGGCCCTGCCCGGCGCTACCCTGGAAGGGCTGCGCACCGTGTATTCTCATCCGCAGGGGTTTGAGCAGTGCCGGGATTTCTTTAAGCAGCATCCCCATCTGACCTTTAAACCGCTGCTGAACACGGCTCAGAGCGCCAAGATGGTCAGCGAGAGCGGCGACAAGACTTTAGGCGCGGTGGCTTCTAAACAGGCGGGCAAGCTGTACGGCCTGCAGATCCTGGCCGAGAGCATCAACACCAACTTAGCCAACCATACCCGCTTCATCATCATCGGCAAGGAGCCGGAACACCGTCCGGACGCAGACAAGATTACGCTGGTGCTGTCGGTGAAGCACGAACCGGGTTCCTTGTATAAGACCCTGGGCATCCTCTATAAATGCGGCTTGAACATGGTGAACCTGGAAAGCCGTCCTATCGAGGGCAAGTCCTGGGAATATTTCTTTCATATCGACCTGACGGGCAATTTGAGCGACCCCAGCGTGCAGGAAGCGCTGACCAAGCTGGAAGGGCAGTGCTCTTACTGCAAGGTGCTGGGCAACTATGTGGCAGAGAATAAGAGGCACTAAACTATGACGATGCAATTTGGTTTGCTGGGAGCCAAGCTGGGACACAGCCTCTCTCCTAAGATTCACGCAGAACTGTATAAAATTTTAAAGCTGGATGCAGCCTACGGTTTAATCGAGGTGCCCACAGAACAGCTGGCGGCGAAGCTTAGCGAGGTGCGCCGCACTTACACGGGGCTTAACGTGACCATCCCCCACAAGGTAACGGTCATGCCGTACCTGGATAGCATCAGCCCGGAAGCTCAGGCTATCGGCGCGGTGAATACCATCCACATTAAGGACGGTAAGGCTGCCGGCCATAACACGGATTATTTCGGCTTCAGCCGGCTGCTCACCCATAACGGGCTGGACCCTGCCGGGAAGACGGTGGTGGTCCTGGGCACCGGCGGCGCTTCCCGGGCCGTCCTGCAATGTTTGTCGGACCGGGGCGCCCATCATATTATCCTGATTACCAGGAAGATTGACCAGGCGCCGGCGGATTTGCGGGCCAAGTTTGCCGGACCCCTGGCGCCTAAGGTACACGCCTATGCAGAAAAACTGCACACCGAGGGCAATCGCAGCGGCAAGCTGGTGCTGCGTTCCATGTGTACCTATCAGGAACTGCCCCACCTGCAGGCGGATTTGCTGGTGAACTGTACGCCGGTGGGCATGGCGCCTAAGACCGGTCTCAGTCCGGTGCCGGCGGCGGTGGTTGCTAACTGCGGCGCCGTGGTAGACGTGATCTACAATCCGGCGGAAACGGAACTGCTCCGTCTGGCGAAGCTGCAAAATAAACCGGCCGTGAACGGTTTATATATGCTGGTAGCTCAGGCGGTAGCAGCGGAAGAAATCTGGCTGGAGCGCCGGCTGGATGCAGCGCTGATCGATAAGCTGGTGGACCAGGTAGCGCAACTTTTATAAAGTGTGGTAAAATAAAGGTAGAAATCGTTTAAGATTCCTGACGCAGCTGCGTAAACCTGCTGCGACAGAAAGGACGACGCCATGAAGAACATCGTGCTCATCGGGATGCCCGGCAGCGGTAAGACTACCTTCGGCCGTTATCTGGCCGAGATGCTCCGGCGGGATTTTATCGATGCGGACCCGGAAATTGAAAAAGATGCAGGCCGCAGCATCCCCGAACTGTTTGAAGATGGGGAAGACGTGTTCCGGGAAGCGGAAAGCGCTACGGTTTTGCGGCTGGCAGCCTTGCAGGGCAAGGTCCTGGCCATGGGCGGCGGCGTGGTGCTGCGTCCGGAAAATATTACCCGGCTGCACCGCACCGGCGGCATCATCTTTTTGGACCGGGCGCCGGCGGATATCATTAAGGACGTGGATACGACGACCAGGCCGCTACTGGCCGCAGGACGGGAACGGGTGTATAACCTGTACGCCCAAAGGCAGCAGCTATACCTGGCGGCAGCCGATTGCGTGGTGCCCAACCGGGGACCGGTAAAAGAAGTGTTAAAACAATTACTCCAGGCGGTGAAAGATTTAAACCTGGCTTAGGGAGGCAGCGGTATGACGATGAAAAAATTTCTGGTGCTGAACGGACCCAACATTAACATGCTGGGCATCCGGGAACCGGGTGTGTACGGTAACGGCAGCTATCAAGATTTAGAAGACCTGGTCCGGAAGACGGCCCGGGAATTAAAAGTTAAGGTGACGCTGCAGCAGAGCAACAGCGAAGGCCAGCTGGTCACCTGGATCCAGGAAGCCTACGGCAAATACGACGGCATCGTGATCAACCCGGCGGCCTATACCCATTACAGCATCGCTATCCTGGATGCGCTCAAGGCGGTAAAACTGCCGGCGATTGAAGTCCATATCAGCAACGTGCACCAAAGAGAAGAATTCCGGCATCACAGCGTGACGGCGCCGGCCTGCGTAGGCCAGATTGTGGGTCTGGGCTTGACGGGTTATGCGCTGGCGCTCAGATATTTAGCCGCCAGGTAAAGCTGCGCCGGCTAAGAGGGAGGTAAGGTTATGCAAAAGCGATTACATCTGTTCCTGCTGACACTGGTTCTGGTACTGGTTAGCGCGGGTGCCGCCCTGGCCATGCCCTCCGATCATCAGGTGGTTCCTACCAAGACCCCGGCGGAAAGAATCGCCGAAGTGACCCAAAAGATCAAGCAGCAACCGGACAACGCCAATCTCTATTCCATGCGCAGTTACTATTATCGCGACGCGCACGAGTTGAACAAGGCCGTAGCTGATATCAGCAAGGCCATTGCCTTACAGCCGGACCGGGAGTATTATTACGGGACCCGGGCCGGGTATTATAAGTCCCTGGGTAAAACGGACCTGGCCCTGGGGGATTACGGCAAACAGATTGCCCTGCATCCGGAACATACCTGGAACTATTTGAACCGGGGCAACTATTATAAACAATTACAGAACTACCCGGCAGCCATTGCTGATTACACCCGGGTGATCACCCTGGCGCCCCAGCAGACCAACGGCTATTTTTCCCGGGCGGCGGTGTATCAGTTGCAACACCGGTATGACCTGGCCCTGGCCGATTATGATGCCATCCTGGTCCAGAACCCCAAATCTACCTCGGCGGTCCTGAAACGGGCGGATATTTTTTATCAGCAGCAGAAGTATCGTGCGGCCCTGTTAGAATGTGACCGTGCCTTACAGATGAGCCAGGGTAAGAACCGGCAGGCCCGGGAAATGAAGAGCGCCATCTATCTGGCCCAGGGGCAGACGTCTAAGGCGGCGGCTGAGCTGGAGCAAGTTCTGGCCCAGTACCGGGAACAAACCTATTAATTTCTAAGTAAGAAAGGAAGTATGCTGAAGCATGCAGATTACAGACTGGTTAAGTCTGGATGTTTTTTCCCTGTTGATCCTCATATTAATCTTTCTCTCCTCCCGTCATAGTTTTGATTACCGGTCACCCCAGCACAGACTTTTTTACATCATGCTGGCTATCAGTGCGGTGAACCTGGCGGCAGACCTTGGCAGCAGGCTTTATAAACAGGCCGGGCATGGGGGTATTTTAGTACCGGTAATCGTGGTCTTGTTCCTGACCTATCCGGTGCTGGCCTATGTCTGGTTCCGGTATCTGAGCCGGCAAATCTTTGCAGATGGGCAGGCTCCGGGACGGTGGCAGCAGATTTTAATCCTGATACTTTTTCTGGATATTGCCGGAATCCTGGCCAGCCTGCAGACCGGTTGGTTTTTCCAATTTCCAGGGGGCGGCTACCAGAGGGGACCCTATTACGGGGTGGCCAATTTCTTAGCACTGGCCAATATCGTACTTACGGAAGCCCTGCTGGTAACATACCGGCAGCGGATTGACAAACAATATTTTACATCCCTGTTCCTCTTCCCCCTGATTCCTTCGGTGTGTTCCCTGGTGCAGAAACATTTTTGGGGTATCAGCCTGATTTCCTGCAGCATCACCTTTGCCCTGCTCATGGTCTATCTGAACCTGCAGCAGCGGCTGATGGATACGGATTTCCTGACCGGGGCTTCTACCAGGCGCCGTCTGGATAATTACATCGAGGAAAAAATACGGGCAGCTGAACCCGGGGCCACGTTTGCGGCCATCATGATCGATATCGATGACTTTAAACAGATTAACGACCAGCACGGTCATCTGGAAGGCGACCGGGCGTTGCAGCATACTACCGCTATCCTGCGGCGCTGCATCCGCAACGAGGATTTTCTGGCCCGCTACGGCGGCGATGAATTCTGCGTGGTGCTGGATGTGGCTTCCCGTGAGGAACTGGAGCAGGTCTTGCAGCGCATCCGCACCGCGGTGTCCCATTGCCGCTGCCGGCGTCATGGCGATACGGTGCCGGTACAGCTCAGCCTGGGTGCCTGCCTCTATGACCCGGAGCATCCGGTGAGCCTGCGGGAATTTCAGCAGCAGATTGATACGCTGATGTACGCGGACAAGCAAAGAAAGTAAATTTAATCCCGGCAGCCTGCCGTAAGGTAAGCTGCCGGGATTATTTTTTATATTATTTATTTTTGTCGCAGCGGTACGGGCAGGAGTTTTTTAAGCTTTCAGCAACTGTGACAGCTGCGTTAAGTTTTTTAATCCTGCAGGGTGATATCTTCCCCGGCCAGGATGCGTTTCATGTTGCGGGCCGGGCACATCTTGCCGCACATGGTACAGGTGCCTTCGCATTCCGGTTTGCTGGAATCGTAGTAGGCCTGGGCTTTCACCGGGTCGATAGCCAGCTTGATCATCTCCGGGAAGTTCACGTCTACCCGGGCCTTGCTCATGGCGTCATCCCACTCCTGGGCATGGGGGATGCCTTTGACCAGGTCCGCCGCGTGGGCGGCAATCCTGGTGGCGATGATGCCTTCCTTCACGTCATTCACATCGGGCAGACGTAAATGTTCCGCCGGGGTCACGTAGCACAAGAAGTCGGCGCCGCAGCTAGCGGCAATAGCGCCGCCGATAGCGCTGGTAATATGGTCGTAGCCGGGGGCGATATCCGTCACCAGGGGACCCAGTACATAGAAGGGCGCGTTGTGGCACAGACGCTTTTCCAGCTTCATGTTGGCGGCAATCTCGTTGAGAACCATGTGGCCGGGTCCTTCAATCATGACCTGGACGTTACGGGACCAGGCACGTTTGGTCAGCTCGCCCAGGGTAATAAGTTCCTCAATCTGAGCGGCGTCCGTGGCATCATGGGTACAGCCGGGACGGCAGGCGTCGCCCAGGCTTAAGGTCACATCGTACTGGGCGCAGATGTCTAAGAGCCGGTCATAGTATTCGTAAAAAGGATTTTCCTTTTTATTCATCTCCATCCAGGCAAAGAGCAGGGAACCGCCCCGGGAGACCACGTTGGTGAGCCGGGGATTTTTCTTGATCCGTGCCGCCGTTTTCTGGTTCATGCCGCAGTGGATGGTCATAAAATCCACGCCGTCCTGAGCATGCTGTTCCACTACCGCAAAAAATTCATCCACCGTGATATCTTTTAAATCTTTGTCCAGCATGCCTACGGCATCGTACATGGGCACGGTTCCAATCATGGCGGTGGACATCTTGACCAGCTGCCGTCTAAAATCGCCGGTCTTGCCAAAACAGCTCAGGTCCATGATGGCTTCCGCCTTCATACTGATGGCGCTGCGAACTTTTGTCAGCTCTTCCTCATAGTTGTTGTGGTCCTTGGACACACCCAGGTTCACATTAATCTTGGTGCGGCAGTTCTTGCCTACGCCTTCGGGACTTAAACTGGTATGGTTCTTGTTGGCCGGGATGACGACCTCGCCAGCAGCCACTAACTGGCGCAGGGTTTCCACCGGCATAAATTCCTTGGCAGCCACCAGCTGCATCTCTTTGGTGACGAGACCCTGTTTAGCGGCATCCATCTGTGTGCTATACATCTTTTTCCCTCCCATTAAAAAAGCCCGCCTGCGCAGGTGGGCTTATAGTTTTTTAGCAGCTTTCCTACGGTAGCATTATCTACATCAGGTGTAAGGGACAAACCGAAGTTTTCTCAGCCATGACAGCGCCCCTAGCTTTCTTATGTATTTGTAGTTCTATTATAAACTATCCCGGACAAAGTTACAACCGGGCCGGACACGGGTAACTTTTTTAACGCAGGTGTAGAAAATAATTTCTCCGGCCGGGTTTTAGTGTTACAATAAGGGAAGTGACAAGGCGATGGTTGAGACTATCTGAGGCCTGTGTGTGCAGCAGAGGTGCGGCGATGAAAAAACTGGGACTGTTTTTCGTAGTACTGGCTGGATTAGCCTGGGCAGGGCTCTGTCTGGCGGCAAACCAGATTCCCGCGCCGGACCATGCCAGCTTTTATGCCCAGGACCGGGCCCATATCTTAAGTCAGGCCACCAAAGATTATGTGAACGAGACCGGCCGGGAACTGCGCAGCAAGACTAAGGCCCAGGTGGTGGTAGTCACCGTGCCTTCGCTCAAGGGCAGCGTCCTGGAAGAATACGCCACGGACATGTTCCGGACCTACGGGCTGGGCGATGCCCGGCTGAATAACGGCGTGCTGCTGCTGGTAGCCCTGCAGGAACATCAGTTCCGTATCGAGGTAGGCTACGGGCTGGAAGGCGCCTTAACCGACGGTTTTTGCGGCCGGGTGCGGGATAAGTTTTTGACGCCGGCTTTTAAACAACAGGACTACAATAAAGGTATCAGGGAGGCCTATACGCTTTTGGCAGCCAGAGTTGCTGCGGAATATAAGGTAAGTTTGAGCAACCTGCCTCCGGGTACGGAAAAACTGGTAGAGACAGCTTCCCGGGCTCCGGCAGCTCCCTGGTGGGATGTGATCTTAGGCAAACTGGTCCTGGTAGTAGTCATCGCGGTGCCGGTCTGGATGTTGTTCCGTCCGGTACGGGTAGCGCTCTATAAATTCTTACAGCTGTTTGGTTATCATAAAGGCGAACCCTATCAGGACCCACGTACCCCTAAGGACGGTGCTGCCGACCAGGGCGGTAATGGCGACGGCGCCAATGGCCGGGACAGCGATGGCCCTGGCGGCGATAGCGGCGGTGGCGGTTCCTCAGGTGGCGGCGGCGCTTCCGGAGGCTGGTAGACGGAACATAGGAGGAGAGCAGGACATGCAGAAATTTATTATTACTTTGCTGGTAGCGATACTGACCGGGATGCAGCTGTTAGTGGCGGCAGCCGGGACAGAAACAGTGCCGCTGCAATTTTTACTGGTAAATGATTTTCACGGACATCTCCGCAGTGAGACCGAAGCCCCCGGTGCGGCAAAGCTGGCGGCTACTATTGAGGAACTGCGCGGGAAAAATCCGGAGGGCACCGTGCTCTTAGGGGGAGGCGATATGTTTTCCGGCACCCTGGATAGTAATGAGTTTCGCGGCCGTCCGGCCATTGAACTGATGAACGCGCTGCATTTTGACGGGGACGTGGCGGGAAACCATATCTTTGATTTTAACCGGGCGGTGATTGCCCGGCAGGCCCTCTGGGCCCACTTTCCTCTTATAGCGGCCAACATTCAGGACGGCACCGGTAAAACGGCGGCGCCGTTTGTGCCCGGTGTGCTATTGGAACGCGATGGCGTACGTATTGGCGTGGTGGGTCTGGTGACCATGGATACGCCGGAGAAAGCCTCAAAGAAGAACATGCAGGGGCTGACCTTTGTGGATCCGGTTCCGGCAGCAGCGGCGGCTATCCGTACTTTACAGCAGCAGGGAGCGCAGCTTATCGTGCTGCTGGTGCATATGAGCACCTATCAGAACCGGGCCGGCACGATTACCGGAGGTGAGATCATGCCCATCCTGGCGCAGCTGCCAGAGGTGGATGTGGTGCTCAGCGGCCACAGTCATCAGGTGGTGGCAGGTACGGTGCAGGTACGGGGCAAGACCATACCGGTCGTTCAGTCCGGCTGGGCGGGGAATAATGTGGCCCTGGTCCGGGTGCAGTATGACCGGGAGCAACATAAACTTCTACAGGCAGAGCCCCTGATAGTGAGGACGGCCACGGCTACCGGCAAATTGTCGGAGCCTCTGGCTACCAGGCTGCAGGGTTATCTGACCGCCGTGGATAAAAAATATCATACACCGCTGGCGGTTAACGACCAGGACCTGCCGTATGAACGCCGGAGCATTGAGGAACGGGCCTGTGCCGATGTGCTTTTGGACCTGGTGCGCCAGAAAGCAGGGGCCCGGGTAGCTCTGTGTAACGGCGGTGGTTTCCGAACCGGTCTGGCCCGGGGGCAGGTGACCCTGGCCGATGTGCTGAAGGTATGGCCTTTTAAAGATGATCTTTATCTGGCAGATATCTCCGGCCGGGTCCTCAAAGCAGCAGTAACGAACGGTCTGGAAACCAATGAGCGCGGCTTGCTGCGTTTTTCCGGCCTGAAGGTGGTGGGCAGGGTGAACGGACCGGCAGCAGGACGTATCAGTTCTATTACCTTTAGTGATGGCACGCCGGTGGAAGATAACCGGGACTACAAGGTAGTACTCAACGAGTTTATGTTGAACGGCGGCGACGGGTATACCATGTTCCAGCAGGCTCGCAACCGGGTGCAGCTGGGTGGCGAAGTATCCTATGTGAAAAAAGCGCTGCAGCAGATGGGAAGGATCAGCTATCAGCTGGATGACCGGTTAACGATTACGAATGCTGCCGAGGCAGCAGCGGCTAGACAATAATTTTGGTTTCAGACATAAAAAATCCGGGAGCAGTAACTGCTTCCGGATTTTTTTAATGTTTCAGGGCTCAGACGGCCTGGGCTGGCAATATTTTCAAGCATCATGTCCTAAAAATGGTGTCAGCCCGGTCTCTGTAGGAGCGAAAACAAAGGATGTCAGAGGGGCGGCAGTTTGGCATATTCCGCATCGGTGACCGGCTCCAGCCATTCGTTGCTGGCTCCCTTTTGGGGTACGGACAGGGCCAGGTGGGCAAAAGCTTCGCTGGCTACGGCCCCGTGCCAGTGTTTAACTTCCGGGGCGATGTAGACAAAATCGCCGGGCGCCAGGTGACGGGCCGGTTGGCCCCACTCCTGGTACCAGCCGTGGCCCCCTACGCAGATCAGCATCTGTCCGGCCACATGGTGGGTATGCCAGTTGTTGCGACAGCCGGGCTCAAAGGTAACGTTACAGATGACACATTCCTTGTCATTCAGCAGGCTTAAATAACTGTTGCCGATAAAATACTGGGCATATGCCTTATTCTCCTCACCTAAAGGGAACATGGATGTCTTCGCTAATACTTCTTTGTTCATGGGCAATCTCCTCCTTGTGTTTCACTGCCCTAAGGATAAACCTTGGAGTTAAGTCTATGTCAAGATTTTTTTTAAAAGAGGGCCAAGATAAAACTGTAAGACAGATAATTGTGTCTCCGGCCCATAAAAAAACCGGGCCGCCAGCTGGCGAGCCCGGACCGATACATATATTTACTGGTTAGCGACGACGGCATAGAAAAATAAATCTTTCTTACTGTCGTTGATGATGGTGTGACTGTGCCCCTTGGGACAATAGTGGCAGATGCCGGCGTGGAGTTTTTCCTTCTGGCCGTCGTAGATAGCCGTGCCGGTTCCTTCCAGGACGAAGACAATCTCACTGCTGGTCTCATGTTTGTGCAGGCCTACGGAAGCTCCCGGAACCAGTTTGATTTTCATGATACGTGCCCGTTCGTCCGTATACATATTAGTGAGCAGTTCTTTTTCCCCACCGTAAAAATTTTTAATGGAAGTCTCAGGTATCTTCGTAAAATCTATGAGCATGATATGTCCCTCCTTAGGCAGTTGAACTTTAATAGTAAGTACTATGATATTTAATATTACTACTTCTCTATATTATATAGTAAAAATGGGATTTAGTAAAAAAATAATAAAAAATATTAAAAAATTAGCACTCACCACTTGACAGTGCTAACAAAATATGTTATAACATAATCAGAAACAAAAGATTGAAACCCCGTAAGACCAACAATGACAAAGGATCTGAGAGCAAGGTTTCATTCAAGTAGTTTCCAAAAAATTTGTGACAACTGGGTCGCGAGGAGGAATGACTTATGATGTTACCGAGTATTTTTGGAGAAAACTTGTTTGATGATTGGATGGATGATTTTCCGGTAAGAGGCTTCTTAGAAGGAGAACATAATCCCCTGTATGGCAAGCATGCGAAGAACCTGATGAAGACGGATGTGAAAGAGCTGGAGAAAGGCTATGAGGTGGCAGTTGACCTGCCGGGCTTTAAGAAGGATGATCTGCATGTAGAACTCAACAACGGTTATCTGACTATCAGCGCTTCCAAGAGTCTCAACAAGGATGAAAAAGACCAGGACGGGAAGTACCTCAGACAGGAACGTTATGCAGGCAGTTGCAGCAGAAGCTTCTACGTCGGCGAGGGCGTAGAAGAAAAAGACATTCATGCTAAGTTTGAAGACGGTACCCTGAGATTGGCTATTCCCAAGAAAGATCCGAAGGCTATCGAGTCCAAGAAGTGCATCGCCATTGAAGGCTAAACAAAGGCAGGACCACTCGTGAGACCGACTGGAAACGCGTCAGGTGGTACGGGAGCGCAAATAAGCTCCGCGTACCACCTGCTTTTTTGTAAGTGCTGTTTTTAGCAAAACGCGCTCCTGTTTCTTTAAAGAAGCGTCGCCTGTTTATTTAGTTAAGAAAGCGCCGATGCGTTGATAGACATCCTGCCGCTCGCCGTCCAGGGCCAGCAGATGGCCGGAGTGGTGGTACCAGACGATTTCCTTGTCCGTGGAAGCCACATGATCGTAAATAATCTGGGCGCTCTCCGGTTTCACATGCTTTTCCACCGTGGACTGCATGATCAGGAGCGGACAGGTGATCTTGGGCAGACAGTTCGTCTGCATCTTATTGATTTCCTTAAAGGCGCTGGACAGTGGCAGCAGGGGAAATTCATCGTAGCTGGCGTAATATTGGGCGGGTACGTCAAACTTACGGGGCTTTTTCTTCTCCACCGGGTGGATAAAGTGAAACCATTTAGCGTACTGATAATGTTTATTGTAGGTTTCCAGGGGAGCGCTCATGACCACGCTCTTGTAGAGCTGGGTGGTGGCGGCTACTTTCAGGACTACCGCAGCGCCCATGGAAGAACCTACCAGGGAAACTTTCCTGGCCAGGGTCCTGGCCTTGGCCACATTCCTGAGCACTTCCTCGTACCAGTCGGCAAAGGTGGTGTGCTCCAGGTCATCAATATTGGTGCCGTGCCCGGGCAAACGGACGCCTATGACCGACAGTCCCAGCTTGTTCAAGTATGCGCCTAACAGGCGCAGCTCGCCGGGGGTACCGGTATAACCGTGTACCAGCACCACGCACTGGTCGGCGCTGCCGGGCAGGTAATAGGCTTCACCTCCGGGCAGGGTGATGAGCGGCTGAGTTTTCATTGGCCTGCGCCTCCTTTAGCAGCATTGTCAGCAGCTGGCGGCGTCGGCAGCCGGTCCAGCAGGGTTAAAGAAGTATGATCGGTAAAGATAACGGACGTAACGGCAAAGCTGCCGCTAATTTGTTGTTTGGTATTGCTGGTCAGTTTCTGCTGGTCTTCCACGAAAGGATTCAGGGCCCAGGAATTATGGGCGCTGCTGGTTTTACCTGCCGGGATGCTGCCGGCTTCAAAGGCATCTGTAAAACGTACCGTGCCGTCGGCATCCTTGATGGTGACGATGCCGGAGACGCTGAGGATATCCCGGGTACCCAGGTTGGTTAAAGCAAAATCAGCGCTGATAGCGGTAACCGGCAGACCTTCCATCAAGGTCTGGAAGGTAAACTTCGGTGCCTTAGCGCCGGTAGTTTCCACCCGGACCGCAGCATTAATCTTGTCCTGCAGCGGTTTATTGAGCTCGGCCAGCTTGGCAGCGATGGCAGCCTGACGGGCATCCAGATATTCCTGCACGTTGGCTACCTGTTTCACCTGCCAGGTACCGTCGCCCAGCCGTACCATCTTCAGCCGTACCGGTAAAGTCTTACCGGTTTGCTTATCTTCAATGCCCAGGCTGACCACGGCTTCGTTGTCGCCGTTCTTGGTCACCCCGGTAATATTTTTATACACCATGTAAGGCACGCCCAGCTTGACAGCCATCCCTTCGGCCAGCTGGCCGCCGCGGCCCGAGTTGTCTCCGGCTGCGTCCAGGACGTTGCCTACCGTACCGGACTGGACAAAGTTTTTCGCCATGTTGGCAAAGACCGGCACGATGGAACTTTTGATGCTTAAGATCTGATTCTGCAGGAACGGGTTGGCCGGTGCGGTCTGCACATGGAACTCGGCGGCGATGGCGTCGTCAAATAACTTACTGAACAGGTTGTCCAGGTCCACATGTTCCTCAAAAGTCTTGGTATCATGCTGGACGACGGCGTTGGCAATCAGGTTTAAGGTATACTGGGGGGTTTTGACCCAATACCCAAAATAAAAAGCGCCGGCTGCAAGCACGGCAACAATAAGGAATCCTAACACATATTTAACTGCTTTACCCATGATCTTATCTGGCCCCTTCTAAAATACGTTTATCTAAATTACTACATCTTATAGCTTACATCTTAAAGTAAGAGCTTGCTTGTTAAAGAATAGTTTTGCACTAACCGGAGGCTTTGTCAAGCGGCAAAAACCCAAATTGCTAAATAATGTTTGACATTTTGACATTTACTGCTATAATGAACCTAGGAACAAAAAAAGGGCAGCACAGGCTGCCCTTGCTTTGGTCCTTTTACTTAAAAGCCAGGAAGACCAGGATGATGAGGCACAGAACCAGGACGCCGATGATGCTGTAACCCAGCATGGTCATCCGGTGCGCGGTAATTTCTTCGTTGAGCAGGTTGTAGCAACGCTGCATCACGTTCAGCTTGTTCTCAATGTTTTCCTGCCAGGCGGAAGCACGCAGGATTTCCAGATAGCGGGTATAGACCCGGGCATAGAAAATGTCTTCGGTAACCTGCAGGGCATTGGAAATATTACTGGTCAGGCTGCTGACATCGGCCATGGTTTCCAAAAGGCTGCTGCGGATGGCCCGGTAACGTTCCAGCTTGCTGGCTTCATCGGACTTGCTGACGGCTTCAATCTCGCCGTAGGTCTTATCAATGGCCTTGGTCAGGTAGTTATCGTAGTAGCGCAGTTCCAGGAACTGGGCGCTGGCAAATTCCAGCAGGTCGGGAATGTCCATGCTGCCGCTGGGATCGTAAATTACGGCGCTGTCCCAGGCCAGATAGCAGACGTCCTGGGCATAGGAGAAATGGTTGGCCAGCGTATACTTTTGGGTTTCCTCAGAAACCGGCTGTCTGTCAGCCAGGAGGATGGGCACCAGTTTCCAATCCTGGGGAATGGGATCCCGGAAGTAATAGGCGACGAACTCTTCGTCGAACTCCGAGATACGCTCGTTGGTGCAGGCCGGTTTAATGGTTTCCAGGACCGAGTTTAAGAAATCCCGGACTAATTCATCCGGCATCACGTCCGTGGCGATGACCACATCCATATATTCTTCGTAAGAAACATCTTCGTCAAAGGCAATATTAAAGATCAGGCAGATAACGCCTAAATCTTCAATCCTGGCTTTGACTTCCGTGATATAGGACTTGCCGCAGAATTCCATCTCATGGGAACCAAGTTCTACCAGGATAGGCGGATTGGTGAAATTAATGGACTGGGTCGAGATACGGTCCAGCCGCAGCCGCGAGACGCTGGCATTGCGGGCAATCCACAGGGCCTCTACCTGTTCCAGGTTGATTTCATCAGCGACGTCGAACAAACGGTACACGATCATTGAAGTTTTCATGATTCATCCTCACCCGTCATTTCAATAATAAATAAGCAACAACAAATAATGATACTACACTCTTTATTAATTCGCCATAAACCGCAGTTTTCCTGCGTTTAGCATAAATAATCTTAGAGATTCCAACGCTATGGAGGTGTTACTATGGGAGAAAATTACAGTGAAGAAGTAAAAAATATATTAGAAGCGGCGCAGCAGCAGGCGGTGATGCATTATCACCAGGAGCTGAGCTGTGTCCATGTGCTGGCGGCTTTAACGACCAGCGAAGGGTTCTTCCGGTTCTTGCTGCAGACCCTGAAGATTGACCAGGCGGCTTTTGATGCCGACGCCAAGGCGCTGGTACAGAAGATTCCTTCGGTCAAGGGTCAGGACCGGCAGCTGATGATGAGCACCGGTTTTGCCAGGATCAATGCCATCCTGAACCAGAAAGCGGGTCAGGGTGAGATCACCATCGGTCTTTTGGTCAGCACCATTGCCAGCGACGGTGACAGCGAAGTGGTTTCCCTGTTCCGGAAGTACGGTATCGACAGCAAGAAGATTGAGGCCCTGTACCAGCATTATCTGGGCACGGCCGCTAACGATGAAAATAAGAAGGCCCTGGAGAAATACGGCCAGGACCTGACAGCGAAAGCCCGGGCCGGTAAATTGGACCCGGTGATCGGCCGTGACGATGAGATCCGCCGTACCATCGAAATTTTGTCCCGGCGGAAAAAGAATAACCCGGTGCTGATCGGTGAACCGGGCGTGGGCAAGACCGCCATCGTGGAAGGTCTGGCCCGCCGGATTATTGCCGGGGACGTGCCGGAAAGTTTAAAGAACAAGACCCTGTTTGCCCTGGACCTGGCGTCCATGGTGGCAGGGGCTAAATACCGGGGCGAGTTTGAGGAACGGCTGAAGAAAGTTTTAAAAGCTGTTTCTGACAGTGCCGGGCAGATCATCATGTTCATTGATGAACTGCATACTGTTGTAGGGGCCGGCGCCGCAGAAGGCGCCATGGATGCCGGTAATATCCTGAAACCCATGCTGGCCCGGGGCGAGCTGCGCTGTATCGGCGCCACCACCCTGAAAGAATATCGCAAGTACATTGAGAAAGACAGCGCCCTGGAACGCCGGTTCCAGCCGGTCATGGTTAAGGAACCCAGCGTGGAAGATACCATTTCCATCCTGCGTGGTTTAAAGGAGCGCTACGAAGTCCATCACGGCGTGCGCATCAAGGATGCGGCCCTGGTAGCGGCGGCAGTTTTGTCCAACCGTTATATCAACGACCGTTTCCTGCCGGATAAGGCCATCGACCTGGTGGATGAGGCCGGCGCCCGTCTGCGGACAGAGATTGATTCCCTGCCGGTGGAGCTGGATGAAAGCAAACGCCGCATCCTGCAGTTGGAAATTGAAGCCCAGGCCCTGAAGAAAGAGGACGATGCCGTTTCTAAGGAACGGCTGGTCAAACTGGAAGAAGAATTAAAACAGCTGAAGGCGGCTAACGACAGCCTGGTTAAACGCTGGGATGCCGAAAAAGCTTCCATCACCAAGGTGCGGGAAGTAAAGAAGGAAATTGACGCCGTGAAGCAGCAGATGGAAAGTGCGGAGCGGGAGTACAACCTGAATAAGCTGGCGGAATTAAAATACGGCCGGCTGCCGGAACTGGAAAAGGAATTGAAGAACCTGGAAAGCGGCGCCAAGGACAAGAACGGCCAGAGTCTGCTGAAAGAAGAAGTGGACGAGGAAGATATTGCCAAGGTGGTCAGCACCTGGACCGGGATTCCGGTACAGCGTCTGGGTACCGGCGAGCGTCAGAAACTGGTCCATCTGGCCGAGACTTTGCATCAGCGGGTCATCGGTCAGGATGCGGCGGTAAAGGCTGTCGCAGAAGCGGTAGTACGCGCCCGGGCCGGCATCAAGGACCCCAACCGTCCTATTGGTTCCTTTATTTTCCTGGGGCCTACCGGCGTAGGTAAGACCGAGTTAGCCAAAGCTTTAGCCGAGGTGCTCTTTGATGACGAGCGGAATCTGATCCGTATCGATATGAGCGAGTACATGGAGAAGCATACGGTCTCCAGGCTGATCGGCGCGCCTCCCGGCTATGTAGGCTATGACGAAGGCGGTCAGCTCACCGAGGCCGTACGCCGTCATCCTTATTCGGTAGTGTTGTTCGACGAGATTGAAAAGGCCCATGCCGATGTGTTTAACGCCCTACTGCAGGTACTGGACGACGGCCGCTTGACCGATGGTCAGGGACGCAGCGTGGACTTTAAGAATACTATCATCATCATGACCAGTAACCTGGGCAGCCAGGAGATCATGAAGAATGCGGGCAGCATGCCCCGGGAAGAACTGCAGAAGATGCTGTTGAACTTCTTCAGACCGGAGTTCCTGAACCGTATTGATGATATCGTGGTCTTTAACGCTTTGCAGCCGGATCAGATCAAGGAAATTGTCAAACTGATCCTGGGCAACCTGGGAGCACGGCTGAACAAACAGCTGGAGATGAAACTGACGGCTACGGAGGAAGCGGTAGCTTACCTGGCCCGCACCGGTTTCGACCCTGCTTTCGGCGCCCGTCCTTTAAAGAGACTGATCGTGCACACCGTAGAAAACGTCCTCAGCCAGAAACTGGTGGCCGGGGAAGTAGGTAACGGCGACAACGTGGAAGTCTATTTGAACAAAGGTCAGATTGATGTGCGTAAGGTTAAGGCTTAAGGTTAGGTGTTTTCTAGCCCCGGTGGTTGTTGGTATGAACCACCGGGGCTTTTTGTTGTTTCCGGACGATGCCAGGTTAGGGAAAATTAAGTCAGCCGCCATAAATTCGCCACAAATCTGTGGTATTTTAGACACAAAACTGGGATGATAGTATATAATAAGAAACAGAATTTGGGGAACAGTAAGTAAAAATTTGGGGAAAAGTAAGTAGAAATTCGGGGAACAGTAAGTACAGATACCTACTTAAACTATAAAGGTGGTTACCAAAATGGCTTTCCAGAAACCGACTCTCACCGGTCTTCAACAGAAAGTAGCGGGCCTGAAGGATAAATTTTTAGCACTGGACAAACGCCAACGCTTAATTTGCGTGGGCGTAGTCTTGGTGCTTTTGCTTTTTTTGGTCCGGGGCTGTCAGTTCCTGAGCCAGAATAAGACGGCCAAGCAGGGCAAGCAGGACATTGCCGTGCATGTGCAGGAAGTACAGAAACGGGACCTGGCGAAAAGCATCTCCCTGGTAGGACAGACCGTGCCCAAGGCCCAGGTGGATGTGGCGGCGAAATATCAGGGCCGGGTGCTGAACGTCTATGCGGAACTGGGCCAGAAGGTTGCGGCCGGGGATCTGCTTATTGAGGAAGATACCCGGGATGCGGCCATCCAGGTAGAACAGAATCAGCACGCCTATCAGGAAGCAGTGGCCAATATCCAGACTAACTCTGCCCAGTTGAATGCCAACCTGAGCAAGTACAAGGCAGATTATGATAAGGCCCAGCGTACCTACGAGCGCTACCTGCATGTGTTTAATGCCGGCGGCATCTCTAAGGAAACTTTGGCGGGAGCCCGTCAGGCCATGGAAGATGCCAAGGGCAATTATGACGCCGTGGCCAACCAGTTCACGGACGGGGAGGCCTCCTCAATCTTAGCGGCCCGGGAAACTGCGGCCAAGGCCAAGGCGACCGTGGAAGCTTCCAAGAAACAACATAGCGATCTTTTGCTGACAGCTTCCATGGACGGCATCATCGGTTACCGGAACGTGGAAGCCGGTAACATGGTCAGCGCCGGGCAGAAACTGTTAAGCATCTTTGATACCAGCACCATGTACGTGGATTATCAGGTGGCAGAAGCAGACCTGCCGGTCTTTAAGGTAGGCATGCCTTTGACGGTAAGCATTACTTCCCTGGGGAAAGATTTCCAGGGCAATATTATCTATATCAGTCCCCAGATTGATACCAGCACCATGAACTATATGCTGCGGGTGTCCTTAGATAACGGGGACGGTCTTTTAAAAGGCGGCATGTTTGCTGATGCCAAGCTGAAGGATATGGTGCGCCGTCAGGTGATCACCGTGCCCAAGGCAGCGGTGGTATCCAAGAACGGTAAGACGCTGACCTACGTGCTGCAGGCGGAAAAGAACACCGTGGCGCAGCGTGAGGTTCGTACTGGCGCCAGCGGCGACGATGCCGTGGAAATTTTGGATGGCCTGCAGTTAGGCGAAAAGGTGGCCACCACCAACCTGGCCCGTCTGTATGACGGGGCGCAGGTTCAGGCTCTGGCGGACCAGGCAGAATAGGCGGCAGCTATGAACATTACACGCTTTTCTATTCGCAAACCTATCGGCATTTCCATGATTGCCGTCTTCTTCATCATCCTGGGTCTCTTTAGCTTTTACCGCATCGGCGTGGAACTGCTGCCGTCCATTAATATTCCTTACGTGACGGTAACGGTAAATTATCCCGGCGCCGGTGCTCAGGAAATTGAACAGAACGTCATTAAGCCCCTGGAAAATTCTTTGTCCAGTTTGTCTAATTTGCGGCATATGACGGCGGTGGCTCGTCCGGAACAGGCCCGTATCACTTTGGAATTCGAATTCTGGGCCAACCTGGATACGGCGGCCATCGATACCAGCCAGTATGTGAACCGGGCCCTCAGCAACCTGCCGGACGGCGTGGAGACACCGACGGTTATTAAGCGTGATGTGGATGCGCTCCCCATCATGGATATCTCTATCCTGTCCAACCGGCCCCTGGGTGAAGTGTACACCAAGGCCAACGATGCTTTCGTGGAAACCATCCAGCGCGCTTCCGGTGTCTCCGACGTAGAAGTATACGGCGGCCGGGATAAGGAAGTCGCGGTAGAAGTTGATAAAGCCAAGCTGAAATATTTTAACCTGTCCGTAGCCGAGATCGTAAAACGCATCAAGGCGGAGAACGTGCTGAACCCGGCGGGCTCGCTGTTCCACGGCCAGACCGAGACTAACGTGCGCCTGACCAGCCAGTTTGCTTCTCCGGAAGAGCTGGCTTCCATCCATATTAATACCAACAAAGGCATCGCGGTGCCTTTGTCCACCCTGGCCGACGTGAAAGAGCAGGACCAGCGTGTCAGCAGTTACGCCCGTACCAACGGTACGGACGTAGTTTCCATGTCTGTGTATAAGAACAGTAAGGCCAATGTGGTAGATACGGCCAAGGCTGTGCGGGCTCAGTTAGACCAACTGCGGAAAGATTATCCGGATTACCAGTTCCTGATCATCACGGATACCAGTACCTATGTGCAGCAGGCGCTGACCAATACCCTGGAAGCCTTGATTGAAGGTCTGTTCACCACGGGCCTGGTCCTGTACCTGTTCCTGCGCAGCTGGAAATCTTCCCTGGCGGTCTTAATCGCCATTCCTACCTCCCTGATTACCACGTTCTTCATGATCTATATGGCCGGCTTTACCTTTAACATGTTGTCCCTCATGGGCATGAGCCTCTGTATCGGTATCCTGGTGGATGATTCCATCGTGGTGCTGGAAAATATTCAGCGGCATCTGAAGCAGGGTAAACCAGCGGACATCGCGGCGGAAGAAGGTCGTAACGAAATCGGCACCGCGGCCATCGCCATCACCCTCTGCGACGTGGTCGTGTTCCTGCCTATCGCGTTCATGCAGGGCATGACGGGCCAGTTCTTCCGTCAATTCGGCCTGACCATCGTCTTTGCCACCTTGTGTTCCCTGATCGTCTCTTTTACCCTGACGCCCATGCTGGCGTCCCAGTTCTATAAGCACGGGCTCCTGGAACCCAAGGGCCGCATGTGGGATTATTTTGATGCCAAGGGCACCCAGATTTTAAATGTGTACGATCGGGTGCTGCGTTGGAGCTTTAAGAATACGAAAAAGATTATCGTGGGCGTTACCATTGCTTTGCTGGGCGCCTTAAGTTTGTACTGGCCCTTTGGTTTTATCGGCGGCGAATATATGCCTAAGACCGATGAAGGTTCTTTTAGGATTTCCACCCAGTTCCCGGTAGGCCAGAGCATTGAGACCACCAACGCCAAGGTGCGGGAAGTGGAAAATTATCTGATGCAGCTGCCGGAAGTAGTCAATTATCTGTCCCGGGTAGGTCGTCCTTCCGGTAACGTAGGTTTCGTCACCGTGCAGCTGGTGGATAAGGATAAACGCAGCCAGGATATCTGGGCCATCACGGATAAGGTGCGCAGTTTTTTGCGTAAAAAATATCCGGATGCCATCATCCAGGTCAACGCTACCCAGAACTCCATGCCCGGCGTTTCCGGCGGCAGCGGTACCGGCGGCATGGGCGGCGGCGGTTCGCCCCTGCAGATTGAGATCAGCGGTCCGACTTTGGACAAGGTAGTGGCTGCTTCCTATAAGGTCCAGGATAATATGGAAAAGCTGGGCAATATCAAGGATATCCGCAGTTCCTATACCGAAGGTTCCCCAGAATATGCGGTAACCGTGGATCGGCAGCGGCTCCGTTATTTTAACGTCACCACGGAGAATGTGGACAACGCCTTCTCTAATGCCATCACCGGTGTGAAGGCCGGTTATTTTACCAACGACCCCAGCAACGATAATCAGGATACGCAGATTTATGTGCGTTATAAAGGCGCCAACAGCTTCAAGGCTTCGGATTTGCGTTCTATCCCTATCACCACCAAAAATAATACGGTCATCGACCTGGGCAACGTGGCTAATATTACTTACGGCAGCAGCCCGGTTATGCTGCGCCGCGTAGATAAACGTGAGTCCATTAATATCTCGGCTAACTTTGATAACGACAGTTTGCAGAATATCATCAAGACTATCTCGGCCCAGCTGCCCATCGGCAGTTTAGGGGATGGGGTCAGCTACCGTTTCATCGGCCAGGCGGACAACATGACCACTACCTTTACGGAGATGGGGCAGGCCATCGGCCTTTCCCTGATCCTGGTCTACATTTTGCTGGCGGTACTGTACGAATCTTTGTCCACGCCTATCATTCGTATGTTCTCCCTGCCTTTCGGCTTGATTGGTTCCTTCCTGTTCCTGGCTTTCACCAGGAATACGATTAACCTGTACTCCCTGTTGGGCCTCTTGGTCATGGATGGTCTGGTAGCCAAGAACGGCACCCTGCTCCTGGATTATGCCTTAACGCTGATTCACCGGGGCGAGGATCCGGAAGTGGCCATCGTGGAATCGGCCAAGGTCAGACTGCGCCCGATTTTCATGACCACCATTACCATGATCACCGGCATGCTGCCCACGGCCCTGGCTTTAACCCCCGGCAGCGAAACCCGTGTCAGTATGGCCTGGGTGGTTATCGGCGGTTTGATTTCTTCCACCTTCTTTACCTTGATCGCCATTCCTTTGATCTTCCTGTGGTTTGACCGGCTGCAGCCCTGGGAACGCATTAAGGCACTGTTTAAGAAACCTCAGCAGCAGGTGTGAAAAGCTTGCGGATCCCGGAAAAATAATTTTAACAAAAGTAAAACTCCTTGTACGTTTGCGTACAAGGAGTTTTTTTCTGGAGTCGTAATTTTATCTGTGCCCAGGTCCTGCCCTGAACAGAAAGCAGGCTGCCGGAACTTACAGGCCTAACTTAGCTAATAGTTTCAGCACTTCGTCTTTTTTCAGCACTTTGCCGAAAGAAGCCACTTTATCGTTGATGACCAGGGCCGGGGTGCTCATGACGCCGTAAGCGGCAATCTTGGCAAAATCGGTCACATGGTCCAGCTGATACTCGAGGCCTTTTTCCGCTAAAGCTTCTTTGGTGGCAGCTTCCAGGGCGTTGCAGTTGCAGCAGCCGGAGCCTAAAATTTTTACGTTTAACATCTTGTTCATCCTCCTTAAAATTGTGTTGAGACTACTTGTATCTAAAAAGCTGTCTGCGTAACTCACAGGCGGTTTTTTATACCAGCAAATATTGGAAAGCGTTAAAGACATAACCAACGATGATGATGCCTACGGTACAGATGGTGATGAAAGTCCAGAGCAGCCTTGGCTTGATGGCCTGGCGCAGCATGATCATGCTGGGCAGGCTTAAGGTGGTGACCGCCATCATGAAAGAGAGGACCGTGCCCAGCTGAGCGCCTTTATACAGCAGGGCTTCCGCTACGGGGATGGTACCAAAGATATCGGCATACATGGGCACGCCGATAATGGTAGCCAGGATGACGCCGAAAGGATTATTGCTGCCCAGGACTTTTTCAATCCAGCTTTCCGGGATCCAGTTGTGAATCACGGCGCCGATACCTACGCCGATCAGGATATAGGGGAAAACTTTTTTGAAAGTGGTGAGCATCTGGTCCCTGGCAAAAGCCAGCCGGTCTGCCCGGGTCAGTTCCGGTGCGTCGATGTCCGGGACGCCGCTGATGTTGCGGATAAAATCTTCCACGTAGTTTTCCAGATGCAGATGTTCAATAAGGGTACCGCCTGCCACCGCCACCACTAAACCTAACAGTACGTAGGCCAGGGCCACCTTGGTGCCGAAGATGCTCATTAAAATAATGAGGCTGCCCAGGTCCACCATGGGGGAGGAGATTAAAAAGGAAAAAGTTACGCCCAGAGGCAGGCCGGCGCTGGTAAAACCGATGAAAAGCGGGATGGAAGAACAGGAGCAGAAAGGAGTAACGGTACCCAGGAGGGCGGCCATGATATTGGCCGGCAGACCCTGGAAACGCCCCATGATCTTTTTGCTGCGTTCCGGAGGAAAATAACTCTGAATATAGGAAATGATGAAAATCAGCACGCAGAGCAGGATGGTAATCTTGAGCACATCATACAAAAAGAACTGCAGGCTGCCGCCCCAGCGCCCGGTAATATCACAACCGGCACTGGTCAAGAGACTCCCGATCAGATCATTTAACCACTGCATGCCTAAAATTTGTTTTTGCAAAAAGTTCCACATCATTGACACCTGCACTCCTTGCTATCCGCACAACATAAACCACTGATAAAAGTCCGGAATTTTTTAAAGGCGGCGCAGTTCAGACGGTAATAGCACCATTTGCCTTCTTTACGGGTCAGCAGCAGGCCGCATTCGCTGAGCACTTTCATATGGTGGGACAGGGTGGGCTGGGTGATGTTGAATTGTTCCAACAGCTTGCAGCCGCACAATTCTCCCCGGGTTAACAGCTCCACAATTTGTAAACGGTTGCTGTCGCCTAAAGCTTTGCAAATGGCGGCTACCTGTTCCAGCTGCGCTTTCTGTGTTGTCATCTTAAAACCTCACATTCATAACTATCTATGTGACAAGTATAAGACTCAGATAGATGCTTGTCAATATGTAAATGTATTTAGGGTACTGATTAATTTGTTGGGTAAGTTGGGCGGCAAGGGCTTATGAGCAGCAGCATCCTTAGTATTCAGGCAGTAAAAAGACCCCGCACTTTTGTACGGGGCCTCCGGTTCATTGTTTAAATTATCTTCTCAAATTAACCTGATGAATCATGCTGCCAAACAAACCCAGGGCTGCTTCGTCCACAGCTTCGGACAAGGTTGGATGGGGATGGATGGTGGTAGCTACCTGCTCAGCGGTAAGTCCCAGCTGTACGGCCAGGGTGCCTTCCATGATCAGGTCGCTGGCATGGGGTCCCATGATGTGGCAGCCCAGCAGCTTATGGGTTTCCGCATCGGCAATTAACTTGACCAGGCCGTCGGTCTCACCCATGGTGATGGCCTTGCCGTTGCCGGCAAAATTAAATTTGCTGATGACCACCTTGCGGTTCTGAGCCTTGCATTCCTGCTCCGTTAAACCTACCGCGGCAATTTCCGGGGTGGTAAAGATGCAGGAAGGGATAGCGGTGTAGTCCATGGCAGCGGTGCTGCCGCAGGCATTGGTGGCGGCCACGATGCCCATGTGGGCGGCGCTGTGAGCGAGCATGCTCATGCCGGTCACGTCGCCGATAGCGTAAATACCGGGTACGCTGGTCTCCATCTTGTCATTGACGGTGATACCCTTGCGGGTATAGGCCACGCCCAGCTTCTCCAGTTCTTCTTTATTAATATTGGGTACCCGTCCGGTAGCGATAAGTACTTTTTCGGCGGAAAGGGTCTCCGTCTTGCCCCGGCTTTCCACGATCACGTCCAAACCTTCCGGGCCCTGCTTGATTTCCTTGACGGCCGTCCCGGCTTTTACGGTGATAAATTGTTTCCGCAAAGCCAGGTTCATGCGGCGCTGCATATCCACGTCGCTGGGAGGCAGGATGCTGGGGGTCATTTCTACCACGGTGACCTGGCAGCCAAAGCCGGCATAGATACCGGCAAATTCCAGACCGATGACGCCGCCGCCTACGATGAGCAGGCTCTGGGGTACTTCGTCCAGACGCAACAGTTCGTCGCTGGTGATGACGCCCAGTTTTTTAATGCCGGGAATGGGGGGCAGAGCCGGGGAAGAACCGGTGGCGATAAAAATTTTCTCTGTGGTAATAGTTTGCACGCCGTCTGGATTATCCGGTTGGACCTTAATGCTGTGGGCATCTAAGATAGAAGCTTCGCCGTTTAAGACTGTCACCTTGTTGGCCTGCAGCAATTTTTCCACGCCGCTGCGCAGCTGGTGGATCACATCATCCTTACGGGAACGAATCTTTTCCCAGTCATAAGCTGCTTCGCTGACAAAAATACCAAAGTCGGCGCAGTGGGTAACTTCCTGCCACTTTTCCGCGCTCTTCAGCAAAGTCTTGGTGGGGATGCAGCCTTTATTCAGGCACACGCCGCCCAGGTCCCGCTTTTCAATCAGAACGACCTTTTTGCCTAACTGGGCTGCTTTTATAGCTGCCACATAGCCGCCGGTACCGGCGCCGATAATCGCTATCTCATAATCCATTTCCGACAACCTCCTCTAGTACAATCATTAAATTTATTATAAGCCTAAGCTAAATTTTAGGCTAGCAGAAAATTTTGGGCCTCCAGGACTTTAGCGTTTGATAAGCCAGGCGGCCTGACCGTATTTTTCCCGGGCCAGGGTCTGAGCCTGCTGCAGTTCGCCCGTGGTCAGTTCTCCCGGTTGCAGCTCCAGGTGCAGGGCCGAGGTAAAACCGCTGATCATGGCGTCCCGGACTTCGGCGTAAGCCGGCAGCCTGCCTAAAGCTTCCTTTAATGATATGACCCGGCGCCGCAGCAAATCCTGCATGCGCAACCTGGCTGCGGCTTCCAGGTTAAAGATGCCGGTTAGTTCGGCCGGGTCAAAGTCCAGCAGGATGGAGCCGTGCTGCAAAATTAAGCCCTGTTTACGGACCTGGGCGCTGCCAATCAGCTTGCGTCCCTGCACGGTTAATTCGTAATGGGAGGGGGAATCGAAACAAGCTGCGGAAGCCGGCGTATGCTGGCGCAAGGAGTAGGCGGCCGCCGGCATGGTTAACCGGGCCTCCAGTCCTAATTTCTGGATGCCGGCCAGTAACCCCTGGCTTAAATATTGGTACGAAGCCGTGATGGAAGGCGGCAGGCCGGGATAAGTCTCCGGCAGGACGATGCTGTAGGTGAGCTCGGCGCTGTGGAGTACGGCCCGGCCCCCGGTTAAGCGGCGCACGATGTCGATGCCCTGGGCCTGACAGGCGGCAAAATCTATTTCCTGCCGGGCATGCTGAAAATAACCCAGGCTCACGGCCCTGGGCTGCCAGCCGTAAAAACGTAAGGTAGGCGGCACGGTACCTGCCGCATGTGCTACAAGGATGGCTTCGTCGATACCCATGTTTAGGGCGCCGCTTAGGTAGCCGGTATCCAATAAGCGCCAGGTCGGGGCGGTACCTTTTTGCGCGGCCTGCCATTGCTGCATGCTAAGCATGGGGCGCCTCCTTTGCCGTAACGTTGGCGGACGGTTCTTTTGCAGCGGCTTTTAGGTGGCGACTGGCGGAAAAAGGTGCAACTTGTACCAGCTGCGCTAAACCACTTTCCTGAAAGGCGGCGGTCAGTTCTGCCGGAGTTAAGGGACGATGGTAGTTATATAAGAGCCGTCCCGGATGATCGTTGTAATAAGGACGGTTACAGTCCGGACAGCCACAGGTATAAAAGGCATGACCATTAGCTAAAACTTCAGCCAGCTGAGGCACATCGATAGCGGTGATACGGGTGGCATCGCAGTGTACAACTGCCGCCGGATAACCACGGCGTAAAAGTTCCAGGCCGATCTGGAGCCGGCGGTAACTGGACCGGTCCGGCGGCGGAGTAGTGGCTAAAGGCGTGCCCTGTAGCGGCGTAAAGGCAAAGAGGGCTACCGTAATTTTACGGGCCACGCAGGCGCACATTAAATCCCACATTTCCTTTTCCGTTTCCCCCAGGCCCACGATGAGATGCGTGGTAATCTGGCCGGGGAATTTCGCGGCACAATCGCAAAGTAATTGCCAGCGTTGTTCAAAATTGCCACCCTTGATCCTGGTAAAAAGGGCGGGCGTAGCTACATCTAAGGCGATACCCAGCCGGGCGGCACCCAGGGCAAATAATTCCTCCGCCTGTTCCACCTTGGCCACATGGCAGGAAACCACCACGGGCAGTCCCGGATAGGCTTTAAATTTAGCCAGGGCCCTGGCCACGATGGCGAAACTGTCCGGAGTTTCCACCACCTGCAGGCAGACCCGTTTAATCTTGCCTGCCCGGTAAGCCTGCCCGATAGCCTGGATGGCCCGGTCTTCTTCCTCGCCGTGCCAGGCTACCCGGGATAAAAATTTAGCGCCGGCGGTGCTGGCCCGGGCCTGAGCGCAGAAAGCACAGTTGCGCAGGCAGCGCTCTCCCAGCATGATATAGGCCGTGGTTGGCGGCGCATCCGTTTTTAAATGGCGTAGCCCGATGGCACCGGCAGTGCCGATAGATAATTTCCAGTCTTGCATAAGGACTCCTTTAGCGGTAACTGTCAGGACAGTACGGCTGGTATTTTTAACAAGCACAATCAGTTTGGACCATTGTTATTAAAAAGCACAACATTCTTTAGTGGCTTGTATTTTCAAATTCCAATCTGTGGCCATGTGTACGGCGGCCGGCGCCGGTTGGACGATGCCGTTAAGCCCGCAGGCCAGAGCCAGCAGGTCCAGGGTCTGGCGGTAACTGCCGCCGGGGCGCATACAGCCCAGGATGAGGGGCGTCTTAGGTAAAGCCAGTCTGGCGGTACAGAAAAAACGGGCTACCTGTGCCAGGTCCGGAGGCTGAACGTGAGCGTATTCCGTACCGGGGGTAGGCCGCAGCACGATGAAGACTAACTGGCTTAAACCTTCCTGCTGCAGCAGGGCTAAAGCCTGTGCTTCACCGGACAGCTTACCGCCGTGGAGCCCGATGCAGATATGGGGAACGACCTTGCGGCAATACCGGCGCAGCAAACGGTAACAGTTTACGTAATCCGCCACCTGCTTGTGCAGTTTCAGCGTTTCCCGGATGGTGACGTCGTCGCCGACAAAATCAAAAGAAACGACGTCCGCCAGGGGAGCCAGGGCTTTAATTTCTTCTTCGCTGACCAGGCCTACATGAAAGTTGTAGCGGTGATTGCCTTTGAGGGCGGCCAGTTTGGTCAAGGCTGCGGCTACCGGTACCTTGCCTTCCGGGGTGCAGCCGCCGCTGATAAGGCAGCTGCGGCCGTGCAGGTCGGCAGGTTCCGTGAGGGCCGCCAGAGGCGTCATGGCGCCTAAATAATGCCCGTTGCAGTGGGCGCAGTGTAAAGCACAGCTGCTGCCGGTGACACTGATGCTTTCCGTGTCCGTAGGCCGGGACACAACCAGGGTGGGAGCAAAATTCTCCTGCCGTACCAGCCAGGCCTGCTGCATTTGTGCCAGCAGCTCTGCGGGCAGGTGCATATTTACT
Source organism: Acidaminococcaceae bacterium (assembly GCA_022484685.1). Classification (GTDB taxonomy): domain Bacteria; phylum Bacillota; class Negativicutes; order Acidaminococcales; family Acidaminococcaceae; genus JAKVKY01. Next base: position 29,708 of record JAKVKY010000013.1, read on the forward strand.
TGGTGTAAAAATTCCGTAGGCGTGTGTGACATATTTATCCTTCTAGCTAAACAGTTGAGCCTTACCGCCGCAGCGGTGAAGGCTCAACCAGCAGAGCAAGTATTTATTTTTCCGGGGCCGTCCATCTAACGACAGGCTTGCGGGCGGCCAGGGTTTCATCCAGACGGCGCACCACCGTGTTGTGAGGCGCGGTATGAACTAATTCCGGGGTAGCTGCCGCTTCGGCCGCAATCTTTTCCATGGCTGCGGCAAAACCGTCCAGGGTTTCCTTGGTCTCGGTTTCCGTAGGTTCAATCATGATGGCTTCATTGACGATGAGCGGGAAATAAATTGTAGGTGGATGGTAGCCGTAATCCAAAAGCCGCTTAGCAATATCCAGGGTGTGGATGCCGTACGGTTGTTGTTTCTTGGAAGTCAGCACACATTCGTGCATGCAGTAGCGGTCAAAAGGAGAATCATAAGCCTGAGCTAAGATGGCCTTCAGGTAGTTGGCATTCAGGACCGCATCCATGCTGGCCTGTTTTAAGCCGGTGCCGCCCATGCTCAGAATATAGGCGTAAGCCCGTACGATAATACCGAAGTTACCGTTAAAGGCCTGGACCTTGCCGATACTCTTGGGAGAATTTACCCAGCTGTAATGGCCGTCCTTGCAGGCCACCCGGGGATTGGGCAGGAAAGGCAGCAAGGCTTTCTTGACGCCGATAGGACCGGAACCGGGACCGCCGCCGCCGTGAGGCGTGGCAAAAGTCTTATGCAGGTTCAGGTGGCATACGTCGTAACCCATATCGCCGGGACGTACCATGCCCATGATGGCGTTGGAGTTGGCGCCGTCGTAATACAGCAGTCCGCCGGCATCGTGTACGATCTTGGCGATAGCTTCAATCTGGCTTTCAAAAAGACCCAGGGTGTTGGGGTTGGTCAGCATGAAAGCCGCAGTGTCTTTGCCAACGGCAGCTTTCAAGGCTTCCAGGTCAATGGCGCCGTCCGGTTTGGAGACAATCTGGACTACTTCCATGCCGCACATGGCGGTAGAAGCAGGGTTGGTGCCGTGAGCAGAATCGGGAACGATGACCTTGGTACGGGCCAAGTCGCCCCGGTCCCTGTGGTAAGCCCGGATCAGTTTCAAACCCGTCAGCTCACCGTGAGCGCCGGCTGCCGGTTCCAGGGTGAAACCGTCCATGCCGCTGATTTCCTTTAAAGCTTGTTCAATTTCGTATAAAATTTCCAGGGCGCCCTGCACCGTTTCCTCATCTTGCAGAGGATGGAGCTGGGACAGTCCGGGATAACGGGCCACCTGCTCGTTAATCTTGGGGTCGTATTTCATGGTGCAGGAACCCAGAGGGTAGAAACCGTTATCCACGCCAAAGTTGCGCTGGCTTAACTGCACGTAGTGACGCACCAGTTCAATCTGACTTAACTCCGGCAGAGCTGCGGGAGTTTGCCGCCGGTAGGCTGCGGGAATAAGATCTTTCTGTGCCGGTACATCCAAAGCCGGCAGGTCTACCCCGATGCGGCCCGGTTTTCCCAGTTCAAATAATAAAGGTTGCTTATCCATCACATTACCTCCAGTGCTTTGACAAAGCGGTCAATTTCTGCCCGGGTCCGGTTTTCCGTGACGCAGACCAGCATCTGGCCGGCCAGTTCCGGATAATACTTACCCAAGTCCAGGCCGCCGATCATCTTTTGGCCTAACAGTTGTTTGTTCACGGTGGCAATCGCGGTGCCAGCCTTAGGCCGGATGACGAATTCCTGGAAGAAAGGCGCGGTGAAAGCAGGCTTAGCTCCGCCCTTGACCAGGGCGTCATATGCATAGTGAGCTTTTTGCAGGCATTGCTCAGCAATCTTGACATAGCCGGTCTTGCCTACGGTAGCCAGATAAACGGCTGCCGCCAGGGCACACAAAGCTTCGTTGGAACAAATGTTGGAAGTGGCTTTTTCTCTGCGGATGTGCTGTTCCCTGGCCTGCAGGGTCAGTACGAAGCCGCGCTTGCCATCCACATCCACCGTTTCACCGATGATACGGCCCGGCATCTTACGCATTAACTTGGCCGTCACCGCCATGAAACCTAAATAAGGACCGCCGAAAGCGGTGGGTAAACCCAGGGACTGGCCTTCGCCTACCACGATATCGGCGCCCAGCTTGCCGGGAGCTTCCAGGATAGCCAGGGCGATCGGATCGGCTACGGACACATAATAAGCACCGGCCGTATGAGTGGCATCTGCCAGGGCCTTTACGTCTTCCAGGCTGCCGAAGAAGTTGGGGTTCTGGATGATGACGCAGGCGGTGTTCTTGCTGAGAACTTTGTTTAAAGCGGCCACCGGGGTGACGCCGTTCTCAAAGGCAATCTCTTTTACCGTGAAGTCAAAATCTTTGGCATAAGTATTTAAGACGGTGCGGTAATTAGGATGCACGCTACGTGCCACCAGGATTTCCTTGCGGCGCAAAGCGTGGCAGCTCAGCACTGCCGCCTCAGCAATAGCCGTACCGCCGTCATACATGGAAGCATTGGCCACGGGCATGCCGGTAATCTCGCAAATCAGGCTCTGGTATTCCCACAGGGCCTGCAGATAACCCTGGGAAATTTCGGGCTGGTACTGGGTATAAGCCGTGTAAAATTCACTGCGGCTCAGGACGAAATCTACCGTACTGGGAATAAAATGGTCGTAAGCGCCTGCGCCTAAGAAGCAGGCATATTCCTGCAGGTTGGCGTTAGCTGCCGCCAGTTTGGCAAATTTTTTGGCTACTTCAGCCTCGCTTAAAGGCGCGGGCAGGTTTAATGCTCTTGGCAAACGGATACTGGCAGGTATATCTGCATAAAGCTCCTCGGCACTTTTCACGCCGATGGCTGCCAGCATTTCCGCCCTGTCTTCTGCCGTATGGGGCAAATAACTCCAGGTCATGTTAAGCCTCCTCAGCTAACAATTTGGTGTAACCGGCTGCATCCAGCAAAGCTTTTAAATCCGTATCCTTGCTGGTCATCTCCATGCTGGCAATCCAGCCTTTGCCGTAAGGATCTTCGTTGATGGACTGGGGTGCGCCCGCCAGTTCCTCGTTCACATCTACCACCATGCCGCTCACGGGAGCGTACACATCGGAAACTGCTTTCACGGATTCCACGGAGCACAGAGCATCGCCGGCCTTATATTCTGTCTGGGGAGCGGGAGTGTCTACGAAGACCACGTCGCCTAACTGGTTCTGGGCAAAATCCGTGATGCCGATGGTAACCTTGTTGCCTTCAACCTTAACCCATTCATGATCCTTGGAATACAATAAGTTTTGCGGTACGTTCATGATAATCTCTCCTTTGCACTTGGCGTGCGTCTAATAATTATGTAAGCGGCAGCAGTTTTGCCTGCCGTTGCAACCAGATTAATTGCTAGATGACCGTACTTGGGGAAAGCACCGTCACTTTTTACTTACTGAGCTCTCTTATAGAAAGGTTTCTTGACAATGACGGCTTCAACATCCTTGCCCCGGATATCGATGGCCACCTTGTTGCCAATCTTGGCATAAGCGGTATCAATGAGGGCCAGGGCCATGTTCTTGCCCAGGGTGGGCGCCGGGGAACCGGTGGTGACAGAACCGATGACCTTGCCGTCCGCCTTGACGGGGAAACCGTGACGTGCTACGCCGCGGCCGATGAGTTCGATACCCATGACCCGCTGGGGCAGTCCTTTGGCTTTTTGCGCAACCAGGGGATCGTGGCCGTTAAAAGCTTTCTTATCCAGTTTGACGAACATGCCCAGGCCGGCCATCAGCGGCGTAATCTTCTCACTCAGCTCATGACCGTAGAGGGGCATGCAGCATTCAAAACGCAGGGTGTCACGGCAGCCTAAACCCGTAGGCAGCAGGCCTTCGTCCTTACCAGCGGCCATGATGGCTTGCCACAAAGCCACAGCTTTGCCCGCGTCGCAGTAAATTTCAAAACCGTCTTCGCCGGTATAGCCGGTGCGGCTGATGATACATTTGATTCCGGCGACTTCGCCTTCCGGCAGGAAATGGTAGTAACCCAGGCCGGCAGCCGGTGCGGTGGTTAATTTTTGTAAGATCTTCAGGGCTTTAGGACCCTGCAGGGCTACCTGCGCGGTGGCGGCGGAAGCGTTGGTAAGCTTAACCTTGAAAGCGGCTGCGGTCTTCTGCATCCAATCCCAGTCCTTGTCAATGTTGGCGGCGTTGACCACGATCAGGTAACGGCCGTTGGCAAATTTATATACCAGCAGGTCGTCCACGGTGCCGCCGTCCAGGTAGCACATGGGGGAATAGCGGGTCTGACCGTCGGCCAGGTCGGTAAAATCATTGGTCAGCAGCTGTTGCAAGAAAGCCAGGGCTTCCGGACCTTCCGCCCAAATCTCGCCCATATGGGACACATCAAACAAACCGGCAGCCGTACGTACGGCCTTGTGCTCGGCGATGATGCCGGCCTTGTACTGCACCGGCAGCAGCCAGCCGCCAAATTCTACGATCCTGCCGCCTGCAGCCACATGCACATCATACAGGGGTGTCTTTTTACCTTCCATGTTTCAGCCTCCTAGCTTTACACTAAAACTTAATTTAACCAGCAAATTAATCGCCATCAGAATTTGTACGGATAATAAAAAAAGAGACATAGAAGTACAGCTTCTTTGTCTCTGTGTGTGATCATTGAGAGAAGAATAACGTCTTTGTTATTACGATTATTTACTCCCAGAGGTTAGTCAGGTTAAAATCCTTTGGCCTGAGAGTTTTCACAAAGTCACTTGCCCCTTCGGCTCTGCCCTAAGCAGTCTCTCTTTTAACCGTCATCCTATCCTATGCAGTTATCCTTACAACAATAGTATAAACTAAACCGGGGGCAAAAGACAAGTAGGAAATAAAAATATTTAAAAAATATGCTATAATAGAAACGACTATAATGTATGAAAAATGCCGGAGGGGTTTCCGGCAGGGATAAATTTTTCTAAAGCTGAAGGAGGTAGTGGTATGAGCGAGTTCAGTGAGAAGATGGGTATGACGGTAGGTAATTATTTCAAGCAGAGTTATAACTGCGGCGAAGCTATCGTCCAGGCGTTCCGCAAAGAAGCCGGGGTGGATATTGACGACAACGCTTTCCGGCTCTGTTCCGGTTTCGGCGGCGGCATGGGCCACGCCCGGGATGTTTGCGGCGCC
>JAKVKY010000014.1 GCA_022484685.1 Acidaminococcaceae bacterium
TTACACCGGAACGCCAGAAAGCTCTGACGTTCTCCAAACCGTACATGAACAACCGGCAGATGATTGCTGTGCCTATGGCCAGCGCCATCAAGACCAAGGCTGATCTGGCCGGCAAAGTTTTAGGCGTGCAGGATGACAGCACGGGCAGCGGTCTGATTGATAAGGACGCCAAGCTGAAGAATTCTCTGAAAGCTTACAAGAAATATCCTGACTTTGCAGCTGCCTTCCTGGATATTGACAGCGGCCGTCTAGATGTGCTGGTAGTAGATGAGGTCCTGGTACGTTATTACATGACCAAGAAGCCGGGTAAATATCGTCTGCTGGATGAAGATATGGGCAAAGAAGTTGTCGGCGTTGGTTTCCGTAAGGACGACAAAGAATATGTTACCCGTATTGACAAAGCTTTGGATGAGATGCGTAAGGATGGATCGGCCAAGAAGATTTCTGAGAAATGGTTCGGTTCCGATATCATCAAGTATTAATTAACAGGTTTAAACGGGCCGGTGGCTGCCAGTCATCGGCCCATCTTTTCCTTTAAACGAGGAGCAGGTATGGACTATATTCTTTCCATCATTCCCCAGATGCTTATGGGCACGGTGGACACCTTAAAACTATTTTTTGTGACAATCGTCTTATCAATTCCGCTGGGCATTTTCTTAGCCATGGGCCGCGTGTCTGCCTTTAAATGGTTGCGCAGCGCTATCAGCGGTTATGTGTGGCTGCTCCGGGGTACGCCCCTGATGTTGCAGCTGCTCTTTGTTTATTACGGCCTGCCGTTTATTCCGGTGATCGGTATCCGCATGGACGATTTTCCGGCAGCCGTCCTGGCGTTTGTGCTCAACTACGCCGCTTATTTCTGTGAAATTTTCCGGGCGGGCATCCAGTCCATCCCGGTGGGTCAATATGAAGCTGCCCGTACCCTGGGCATGAACTACAGCCAGACCATGCGCAGGATTGTCCTGCCCCAGGTCTTCAAGATTATCCTGCCGCCGGTGAGCAATGAAACCATCACCCTGGTTAAGGATACTTCGTTGATTTACGTGCTGGCCATGAATGATTTGCTGCGTACTACCCGTAATCTGGTGCAGCGCGATTTTAACATTATGCCGTTCCTGGTAGCGGCAGTTTTCTATCTGGTCATGACCCTGTTCCTGACCTATATGTTTAACCGGCTTGAGAAACGTTTCTCAAGGTACGATTGAGGTAGACCGTGATGAAAAAAATTGAAGCCAAACAAATTTATAAAAATTTCCAGGACTTGCAGGTGCTGAAAGGTATCGACCTGGAGGTAGGGGAAGGCGAAGTAGTGGCCGTCATCGGCCCTTCCGGCAGCGGTAAGAGTACGTTGCTGCGCTGTCTGAACAAGCTGGAAACCATTAACAGCGGTACCATCATCATCGACGGAGAAACTCTGGTCAGCACCACTGCTGCCGGACAGGTGCAGTACGCACCCGGCAACGAAAGTATCCGTATCGCCACTAAGATGGGCATGGTGTTCCAGCAGTTTAACCTGTTCCCTCATATGACGGTGCTGGAAAATTTAATCGAGGCGCCGGTACATGTGCAGAAACGCCCGGTGGCCGAAGCAACCCGGGATGCGGAAGCCCTGCTGCAAAAAGTCGGCCTGCTGGAAAAACGGGATGTCTATCCCCGCAGGCTCAGCGGCGGTCAGCAGCAGCGGGTAGCGATTGCCCGTGCCCTGGCCATGCATCCGGATATCATGCTGTTTGATGAACCGACCTCGTCCCTGGACCCGGAGCTGACCGGCGAAGTTTTAAAGACTATGCGCAACCTGGCCGAGGAAAATATGACCATGGTGGTGGTTACGCACGAGATGGGGTTCGCCAAAGAAGTGGCCCGGAAAGTTATCTTCATGGCGGATGGTATCGTGCAGGAACAAGGTACCCCGGTGGAGATTTTTGAACATCCGCATAATGAAAGGCTGCAGGCCTTTTTAAAATCTATTTTGAAATAAAAAGGATGAGGCCTGAAAAGGGCCTCGTTTTTTTGCTATTACCGGGAGTGAGTAGTATAATAAAAAGAAAGCTTCCAGTAAAAAAATTCTAGCGGACGGGACGCCCAAAGGAGACGTGTATATGCTTTATTATCAGATCCTGGATAAACATGAGGCAGAACTGCCTGCCATTATTTTTCATGAGGAAAGATTGAGCTACGGCCAACTGCGGGACAAGGTACAAAGTTGGGCCGCTTTTTTGCAGGAACAGGGATTAAAACGCGGCGAGCGGGTAGGTCTGTTCAGCAAGAACTGTGCTAATTTTGTGGTAGCTTATTTTGCTATCATCAAGGCAGGCGGCATCGTGGTACCTTTTAACTACCAGCTGGCCATGCCGGAGGTAGCGTATATTGTGAAGGATGCGTCCATCAGCAAGATGATCGTGGCAGCGCCTTTACCCTTGGAAGAGGCTCTGGCTGACAGCGGTTATCCGGGAACTTTGCATCAGTATGTGTTTGCGGATCTGGATGCCGGGAAAAAAGAAGCATATAGGGAACCGTCCCTGACTGAAAATGATTGTTGTACGATTATCTATACCTCGGGGACTACGGGCAAGCCCAAAGGCGCTATGCTGAGCCATAGAAATTTGCTCACTAACGCTGAAGATTTTACCAAGGTGGTCACCATGCGCAAGGGCTACAAATGTTTGTGCGTCCTGCCCATGTATCACTGCTTTGCCTGGACTACCAGCGTGACAGGCAGTCTGTTTACCGGCGAGTGCATCATAGTGCAGGATAATTATACTTTGGGCCAGGCGGTAGATTTAATTGACAAGTACCAGATTAACGATTTCTTCGGCGTGCCTACCATGATGCAGATGTTCCTGGATGATGCACCGGTAGAACGTTTAAAGAGTTTACAATTTTTTATCAGCGGCGGTGCGCCTCTGCCCCATAAGCTGGGCAAAGATTTCCTGGCCAAGTTTGGCAAGCCGGTGCAGGAAGGTTATGGCTTGTCCGAAGCAGCGCCTGTAGTCACTGTCAATCCGCCCACGAAGATTAAGGCCGGATCCATCGGACCGGCGATTCCCAACGTGCTCACGGAGATCCGGAACAAAGAAGACCAGCCGGTAAAGACCGGTGTGGTGGGCGAGTTGTGCGTGCAGGGACCCAACGTGATGTTAGGTTATCTGAACAACCCGGAAGCCACTGCGGAAACCCTGCGGGGAGGCTGGTTGCATACCGGTGATATGGCCTATAAGGATGAGGAAGGTTTTATTTTCCTGGTAGACCGGCTCAAGGATATGATTATTGCCGCCGGGGAAAATGTTTATCCCCGGGAGATTGAAGAGATTTTATACCAGCATCCGGCGGTGAAGGAAGTGGCCGTCATCGGCGTACCGGATAAGCTGCGGGGGCAGGCGGTAGCGGCGTACGTGGTGCTTAAACCAGGCGCGGTGGCTACCAAGCCGGAGCTGCGCAAATTCTTGCGGGGCAAGCTGGCAAATTACAAGCTGCCCAAGTATTTTATGTTCCTGGAACAGATGCCCAAGACCCAGACCGGTAAGATTTTAAAGAAAGCCCTGCGGGAGCGGAGTATCGCCGACCTGGTAGGACCTATCGGCAAGTGATGGCAAGGGGTAATAAGATGACAGATTTGCAGGTAAAGAAAAATAAATTAGTCAAAAATTTGCAGGAGCTGGGGTCAGTGCTGGTGGCTTTCAGCGGCGGGGTGGATTCTTCCCTGTTATTAGCCCTGGCAGCCAAGACGCTGGGCAACAGATGCCTGGCCGTGACAGCCAATTCTATCAGCTATGCGGAACATGAACGGCTGGATGCCCAGAAGCTGGCTACCAGGTTAGGTGTGCGGCATCTGTACGTGGACATGGACCAGATGGGTGTGCCTGGTTTTGTGGAAAACGGACCGGACCGCTGTTATTATTGTAAGAAAGCTTTGTTTACGAAATTAAAAGAACTGGCGGCCCGGGAAGGGCTGGCAGCGGTAGTGGACGGCAGCAACGTGGATGACAGCAGCGATTTTAGGCCGGGACGCCGGGCCCTGGAAGAGCTAAAGATTGTCAGTCCCCTGCAGGCCGCTGGCCTGAGAAAAGAAGACATCCGGGCCCTGTCCCGGGAGCTGGGGTTGTTTACCGCCGGTAAATCTTCTTATGCCTGCCTGGCTACCAGGATTCCTTACGGGGAAGCCATCACGCCGGCCAAACTGGCTCGGGTAGAACAGGCGGAGGATTTGCTGATGAAGCAGGGCTTTACGGATGTCAGGGTCCGGGTACACGGAGATCTGGCACGTATCGAGGTTAACCCCGGACAGATTACCCTGCTGACGGTGATGCATACCCGGAACAAGGTGGTGCAAGGCATGAAGAAACTGGGTTTTGACTATGTGTGTGTGGATATGGAAGGTTTCCGCAGCGGCAGCATGAACGCCCAGTTAAAAAATAAGGAACAGCATTAATAAAAAGGAACAGCATTAATAAAGATAAAACCACCCGGAAGCTGCAGAACAGCATAACCGGGTGGTTTTTGTGGATAAGTTACTGGTCGTTATTACTTTTATCACCGCCGGCTTTACCGTGGCGGTGTTTTTTGGTTCGCGGGGTACGGGTAGTTGCTGCGGGTACGTCGCCGGTAGCGGTTGCAGCATTGCTGCCAGTGTCAGGCAGAGCATTCCGGGTAAGACCGGCAGTGGTGACGCTTGCCGCCGGCTGGTGTTTTTCTTTCCAGCCGCAGTAGATAAACATGACTACCGCTGCGGCCATAAAGAGCAGGCTGGTGGCCTGGGCGGATTTTAAACCAAAGAGCCAGGGCTGTACGTAGTCGCCCCGGAGCATTTCCAGTCCGAACCGTTCCAGGGAATAGAGAAAGACGTACAGGCAAACCGTCTGCCCCCGGGCATGTTTAAAGGAATTAAAAATCAGGAGTACCGCAAAGACTACGACATCCAGCTGGCCTTCCCAAACTTCGGCGGGCCAGAGAGGCTGGTTGCCGTACACGGAGTGGGCCAGGGTGCCTTCCGGATAGAGCAGGCCGAAATTGCCGCCGGTAGGCGTGCCGAAGGCGTCGCCGTTTAAAAGATTGGCCATACGGCCGATAGCCTGGGCCAGGATCATGGACGGGCAGATGATATCTGCCAGGGCTACCCAGTCTACCTTGTGGTAGATACAGTACGCCACGCCGGCTAAGAACCCGGCCAGCATGCCGCCCTGGACAGCCATGCCCCCCTGCCAGACATAAGGAATTTCCAGCAGATGGTCCTTATAATAAGCCCAGTCGAAAAAGAACACATCCCACAAACGGCCGCCGATGAGGCCGGCAAAACCGCCGTAGATGCCGATGTCTAAGATATATTGATGCCAGCGTCCGTCCTGTTTGGCCAGATAGTACGCCACACCGGTGCCCAGAAAAATACTGGCGCACATGATCAGGCCGTACATACGGATGGGAAAGTCGCCGAGAAAAAATAAATACTGATGCATAAATGCCTCCTTTAAGACAATTTATTTTAGCACATCTGCCGCCCTTTGCACAACTGAAGAGGTGCTTTTTTGCACCGGTTTTGCAAACAATTCACAAAGGCGGAGGACAGGTAGCACAAAAGCTGACGGTGTGGTAAAATAATCATTAGAAGTTAAGAGACGGCACATAAAAATATTAAAATGGGGGTCGGTAAGCCCTGCATTTTAAGGGAGGTAGCGGCTATGTTGCAGTATCCTTACAAAATTACGGCGCTGGCCCAACTGGATGCCTGCCTGCAGGATTTCAGGCAGCGCTGTCCCGCGGAACATACAGATATCCTGATTCAGGTTTTTTCTGCTTCTTCGGAACGTGCTTTTTTACAGGAACTGATCCATAAGCTCAACGAGGGCGTACCGGGAGCGCTTATCATCGGCATGACTTCTTTTGGTGAGGTGTATCAGGGAACTTTGACCCTGAACACGACAGTCCTGGCTTTTCAGGTCTTTCAAAAAGGACGGGTCCAGCTGCAGGTTTATGACTGTGACGCGGAATCGCCTCAGCAAGCAGGGCGCCGGCTGGTACAATTTTGCAGTACCCAGCCCGAACTGGTAACCCTGGAAATACTGGCCACCTTAAAAAATAGTAACGTGAAACCGTTTATTGACGAGATGGCGGCTATTAATCCCCAGGTAACTGCTTTTGGCGGCGGTGCGGATGCGTATGATCCCGCCAGTCCCATTTACGTTTTTTCCGGGGACCGGGTCCTGGAAAAGGGTCTGGTGGTCGCCTGTTTTTCCGGTGCCGACCTGCATGTGCATATCAGCACGACCTTTGGCTGGAAACCTTTGGGGATGCCCATGAAGATTACGGCTATGGACGGGGATATGGTGATTAAGGAACTCAATCACAAACCGGCCATCAGCATGTACCAGAAATATTTGAACATTAAAAAAGATGAAAGCTTCCACCGTGATATTGTGGAGTTTCCCATCTTCGTCGAAAGAAACGGCCGCAACCTGGCCCGGTTGCCGGTTTCCTACAGCGAGGACGGTTCGTTGAACTTTGCTGCTGATTTCCGCCTGGGTGAGTATGTGCGTCTTTCTTACGGCGATCCCAACGAGATTATTGAAGAATCCCGCCAGAGTCAGCTGAAGACGGAAATGTTCCGCCCGGAGGGGCTGCTGCTTTTCTCTTGCGTGACCCGCAGGTTCTTTTTGCAGGATTACGTGAAGCTGGAACTGGAACCTTATCAACAGATTGCGCCTTCGGCAGGTGTTTATACTTACGGAGAGTTGAACCGTTACCGGGGCGGGGCAGCGTCTCTTAATACTATGTTCCTGGCCATCGGTTTCCGGGAAGGAGCTGCGGCGGCAGGACAGACGGTAACTCCAACGGCTAAAGCGCCGGCGGTGCTGCAGGATTCCATGTCCCTGGTTCAGCGGCTGGTACGTTTTATTAACGTGACTACGGCAGAACTGGAAAAGGCTAATACGAAACTGGCCCGTCTGGCACGGGAGGATCGCTTGACAGCTCTGTATAACAGGGGCGAGATCGAAGCGGTATTGGAAAATGAACTGGATCAGTTCCGGGCCGGCGAAATTGAAGGACCGGTTTCGGTAATCATGCTGGACCTGGATGATTTTAAGAAAATTAACGATACCTATGGGCATGGTGTGGGTGATCAGGCTCTCAAGACCGTGGCGGAAGTAATCATGTCCAGCATCCGCTTTGCGGATTCAGCCGGCCGGTGGGGTGGCGAAGAGTTTGTCCTGGTACTGCAGGGCATTAAGGCCAAAGGAGCCTATCTAGTGGCCAAGCGGATCAGGACTAAACTAATGGCGGCTAATATCCTGCCTGACGGCAAATCTGTCACTGCCAGCTTTGGCGTGGCGCTGGCCCGGAAGGACGAAGATTATGCAGCCTTTTACCGCCGCCTGGATAAAACTTTGTACGAAGCCAAAAGTAAGGGTAAGAATCAGGTTGTTATAGATGAAGAAGTTTAAAGGAGCAGAGAAAAATTTATGTTAAACATTGAGCACTTATCAGTAGCAGTAGGGGATAAGCAGATCCTGACCGATATCAATCTGCATATCGGTTACGGTGAGGTCCATGTCCTGTTCGGACCTAACGGTACCGGCAAATCCACTTTGATCAGCACCATCATGGGTTTTGAAAATTATAAGGTGCTGGAAGGCAAGATTGTCTTTAAGGGTCAGGATATTACACGGGCCAGCTGCGACGAACGGGCGCGGCTGGGCATCGGCGTCATGATTCAGCGGCCACCTACCATCCGGGGGTTGTCCCTGCGTAAGATGGTGGAGATTTGCGGCGCTACTTCCAAGGAAGCGGAGAGCATGGCTGCCTGGATGGGCATGACTGATTTTCTGGACCGCAGCGTGAACGAAGGCTTTAGCGGCGGCGAGCTGAAACGCAGCGAGCTGCTACAGCTGATGGCGCAAAAGCCGGAACTGCTGCTCCTAGACGAACCGGAGAGCGGCGTGGATGTGGAGAATATCGCCCTGGTAGGTCGGGCGGCTAACTATATTTTGCAGCATGTGGACTGCCGTCAGGATAAAAAATGCGGCACCAGCTGCTGCGGTCATAAGGCAGACTGTCCCAAGAATAACCCTCTGGCGGAAAGTGGCCACAGCGGCCTCATCATCACTCATCTGGGCCATATTTTAAAATATGTGCCCGCTTCCCATGCCCATATCTTGTATAACGGGCGTATGACCTGTCCGAAGGGCGATCCCCTGGAAGTTTTGCAGTGTATCTCCCGGATGGGTTATGAACATTGTGCGGGCGCAGCTTGTGCCAGAAAGGGCTGATCATGGAGAAGAATAATTTACAAGCAGCGTTGCAAAAACAGGCCGCTTTTGGCGCGGATCTGGATTTAAAAAAATTTGATGATAATAATGATGTGCATCTGCAATCGGCGGAGGATTTAAGCGCCAGCGGCAAGGCGAAGCTGGAAAAAGTAGGCATCGATCTTCAGGAAAGTAATCGCAGCGCCACCTTTGTGCAGGTGGATAATGCCCAGCTGAAGAGCGATGTGAAACCGGAAACGCCGCTGACATTGATGAACACGGGCCTGGCGGCGCAAAAATATCCGGACCTGGTAGAAAAATATTGGTGGCATGCGGTGAAACCGGATACGGATAAGTATACGGCCATCACCGCCCTGGAAAAGGAGAACGGCTATTTTATCCATGTGCGGGCAGGTGCCAAGATTGCTTTTCCTCTGCAGGCTTGTGTTTTCATGAGTCACGAGGAGCAGTTGCAGCGGGTCCACAATGTGGTTATCCTGGAAGAAGGCTCGGAGCTGAATATCATCAGCGGCTGCGCCAGCGACGAGGCTGTGGAGCACGGAGTACATCTCGGTATCAGTGAGATGTTTGTAGGCAAGAACGCCAAGCTGAGTTTTACCATGATCCATAACTGGGGCCACAATGTGGCGGTCCGTCCCCGTACGGTAACTTTGGTGGCGGAGGGCGGCACCTATATTTCTAATTATGTCTGCATGGAAAAAGTTAAGGATATCCAGATGTATCCCACGGTACGGCTGCAGGGTAAAGGCGCCGTGGCGCGGCTTAACTCCGTACTGGTAGCGCCTCCCGGTTCTCATATGGACGTGGGCGGTAAAGCCGTCCTGGAAGTGCCTGGCACCCGGGCGGAAATTGTTACCCGCAGTATTTCCACCGGCGGCGAGATTATCAACCGGGGCAACCTGACCGGGGACGCGGAAAATATCAAGGCCCATCTGGAATGTCACGGGCTGATGCTTTCTAATGAAGGTTATATCCGGGCCATTCCGGAATTGTTTGCCGAAACCGGTAACAGCGAACTGAGCCACGAGGCTGCCGTGGGCCGTATTGCCCCGGAAGAGATTCAGTACCTGATGGCCAGGGGGATGAGCGAGGAGGAGGCAACGGCTACCATCGTGCGGGGGTTCCTGAACGTGAACATTGAAGGCTTGCCGGCTACCCTGAGCAAAAAAATTACGGATACTCTGGATGCGTTCCAGATGAATAAAGGTATGTAAGGCTTCGCCAAGCCGCCAGATACGGCGAAAAATGACGGCTGGCAGTAAAGCAAATAAAGCAAAGGAGGCAGTAAAAATGAAAGGTTTGTCAAAGAAGATTTGTGCGGTGATGTTAGCAGGTGCTATGTTTCTGGCTGCTGGTTGCGGTGGCGGCGGGGATAAGAAAGCGGCGCCGGCGACAGGTAAGGCCGAGGAAAAAGTCCTGACGGTTTATTCTGCCCGCAGCGAAAGTTTGAACAACGCGGTCATCAAGAACTTTGAAAAAGATACCGGCATTAAGGTGAATGTAGTCATTGCCGGCACCGGCGAAGTTGTCAAGAGAGTAAAATCGGAAAAGGACAATCCGCTGGGCGATGTGCTCTGGGCAGGCAGCGAAGCAATGCTGGCCAGCTCCAAGGACCTCTTTATGCCTTACACCTCTAAGGAAAATGATAAGATGATGTCGGAATTTAAGAACACCACCGGTTATTTCTCCCCGGCGTTCTCCGATCCGACGGTCATGATCGTGAACACCAAGCTGAAAGGTAACACCAAGATTGAAGGCTTTGCTGATCTTCTGAATCCCGCTTTAAAGGGCAAGATTTCTTTCGGCGATCCGGTTAACTCCAGTTCCGCCTTCCAGTCTTTGGTATGCATGTTGTACGATATGGGCAAGGGCGATCCTTTTAGTGCCGATGCCTGGAACTATGTAGATAAGTTCCTGAAACAACTGAGCGGCAAGATGGCTAACAGCTCCAGCCAGGTCTTCAAAGGCGTGGCCGGCGGCGAGTATGTGGTTGGTCTGACCTGGGAAGATCCGGCGGCATCGTTAGTAAAGAGCGGCGCACCGGTAGCAGTAGTATTCCCCAAGGAAGGCGCATTGTATGCTCCTCAGTCTGTACAGATCATTAACAAATGCAAACATCCTGAAAATGCCAAGCTGTTCGTAGATTATATGCTCTCCGAGAAGATTCAGAACCTGGTAGGCACCACCTTAACCGTACGTCCGCTGCGTCAAGGTGCCAAACTGGCTGATTACATGACCCCGGCGGATAAGATTAAGTTAGCCCCCAAGTTTAATGAAAAGTGGGTCAGCGAGAACAAGACTAAGTTCACCAAGATGTTCAGCGAGCATCTGGAAAAATCGATGTAACATGAGCGTAGCCATTTCTATTGACAAGGTCGTTAAAAGGTTCGGCAGTACCACGGTGATTAACGGTCTGTCCCTGCAGGTTGAGCCCGGCGAATTTTTTACCTTGCTGGGCCCGTCCGGTTGCGGCAAGACTACCTTACTCAGGATGATTATCGGCTTTAACTCAATTGATGGCGGCACCATCAAGCTGGATGGCAAGGTCATCAATGATATTCCGGTGAATGAGCGTAATATGGGCATGGTCTTTCAGAACTATGCTATTTTCCCTCACATGTCCGTGGCGGCCAACGTAGCTTTTGGCCTCAAACAAAGGAAGGTACCGCCGGCGGAGATTCAGCGTCAGGTGGAAGAAATTTTAAACGTGGTCAAGATCGGCCATTTAAAAGACCGCATGCCTACCCAGCTTTCAGGCGGGCAGCAGCAGCGGGTCGCTTTGGCGCGCGCTATCGTCATCCATCCCCAGGTACTTTTAATGGATGAACCTTTGTCCAACCTGGATGCCAAGCTCCGGGTGGAGATGCGGAACGCTATTAAGCGGATCCAGCAGCAAATCGGTATTACCACGGTCTATGTGACTCATGACCAGGAAGAGGCGCTGGCGGTGTCGGACCGGATTGCGGTGATGCATAACGGCATCATCCAGCAGGTCGGTTCTCCCCAGCATATTTACCAGCGGCCGACGAATCAGTTCGTGGCCACCTTTATCGGTCTGTCCAACATGATTAAGGCTAAGCTGGTGGACGCCGGCGGTGTTCCGGCCCTGGATTTTGGCAAGGATTATGTGGTGCCTATGGCCAAATTAAATCTGGCACCGGTTACAGGCGGACAGACGCCGTCGTTGGCAGCTGTGTCCGGTAAAACTGTCACTGTGTCCGTACGCCCAGAGGAATTTACCATTGCCCGGAGCGGTGCCGGTATTGATGCCGTGGTGAAGAGCAGTATTTTCTTAGGCGTCATGACCCATTATTTTCTGGAACAGGCGGACGGAAAGGAACTGGAAGTTATCCGTCCTTCGGAAGTAGGTACGATTATTCCTAACGAGACGCCGGTGAAGCTGCAGGTAGATGCGCCGAAGATTAATGTCTTCACAGAAGACGGCGCCGCCTCTTTGATTCAGGAAGGGGCCTGATCATGAAAAAGCCTCTCAGTATCTGGATGCTTATTACTCTGTTCATCCTGGGATTCTTTGCGCTTTTTGTCATCTATCCCCTGATCCTGATCTTGTACCAGAGCGTGGTCAATCCGGAAAATGGGTCTCTGACCCTGGCGTATTTTATCAAGTTCCTGGAACGTAAATATTACTGGAGTACCCTGGTCAACAGTTTTGCGGTCACTATAGTTTCTACTTTTGTGGCGGCGTTGATCGGTCTGCCCATGGCATACGTGCTCCGCAGTATCAAGGTGCCAGGCAGTAAATATTTGAACATCCTCATCGTCATCTCGTATTTGTCGCCGCCTTTTATCGGCGCCTATGCCTGGATTCAGCTCCTGGGCCGCAACGGTTTTTTTACCAAGCTGTTTAACGGCCTTTTAGGTACGCACTTTGACGGTATCTATGGTTTTGCCGGTATCGTGCTGGTATTCTCTTTGCAGTCGTTTCCTTTAATTTACATGTACGTGTCCGGTGCCTTAAAAAACCTGGACAATTCTTTGAACGAAGCTGCCGAAAGTTTAGGCTGCACGGCTTTTCAACGGGTCAGGCAGATTATCCTGCCCCTGGTGATGCCGTCCCTTTTGGCGGGGTCCCTGCTGGTTTTCATGCGGGTGTTCTCCGACTTTGGTACGCCTATGCTTATTGGCGAAGGTTTTCGTACTTTCCCGGTTTTGATTTACACCCAGTTCATGGGCGAGGTCAGCACGGACGATCATTTTGCGGCGTCCCTCTGCGTCATCGTCATCGTCATCACACTGCTCTTGTTCTTCATGCAGCGCTTTTTGGCTAAACGTTATGCCTATTCCATGACGGCGCTAAAACCCATGCAGGCGGAACCGGCCCAGGGCAGCCAGAAGTTTTTTGCCTATCTGTTCGTATACGGTATTGCTTTTATTGCCATGCTGCCCCAGTTAACGGTAATCTTTACCTCGTTTCTGGAAACGGCGGGGGGTGCGGTGTATACCGGCAACTTCTCTCTGATGAACTACATGAATACGCTTTTTGCCAAGGATAATAACTCCATCCTGAACACGTATCTGTTCGGGCTGGTGGCCATTGTGGTGGTAGTGGTGATGGGCATCCTGATTTCTTATCTGACGGTGCGGAAGCCTTCGCTTCTCACCGGTATCCTGGATACGCTCACCATGTTCCCGTATATTATCCCCGGCTCGGTTTTAGGTATCGCCCTGCTCTCCGGTTTTAATTCCGGTCTGCTGGTCCTGAGCGGTACGGCCCTTATCATGATCATTTCTTTGACCATCAGGAGGATGCCTTATACCATTCGTTCCAGTACGGCGATTATTTCTCAGATTAGTCCCAGCGTGGAAGAAGCAGCCATCAGCCTGGGCGCTTCGGAAATGACATCCTTCCGGAAGATCATGGTACCCATGATGCTGCCGGGAGTTATGGCTGGCGCCATCATGAGCTGGATTACGCTCATCAGCGAATTAAGTTCCAGCATCATCCTGTACACCAGTTCTACCAGTACGCTGACCGTGGCCATTTATGCGGAAGTCATCCGCAGCAATTTTGGCAATGCGGCGGCCTATTCTACCATCCTGACCCTGACTTCTATCCTGTCCCTGCTGCTTTTCTTCAGATTGAGCAAGAGCCAGGATATCAGCGTGTAAACCTGGGAGTGCGAGTTAGGCGGCAGGTTGTTTAGGCCACCAGGTTTCAGGCAAACGGCGGCTAAAGTAACAGGTTTTACCAATTAAAAATCCGGAAACGAAATTACAATTCGTTTCCGGATTCTTTTTTATATTTTGCCACGGTCTGGGAAATTCCCGTATCAGTACGGGATATTTCTGGTGGTGTGCCGCTGCCGTTTATTCTTCGGCCGGTTTCTTCAGCAGACCTAAAAGAACAGCGCCTACTGCCGCACCGATGAGGAGGGCAGCCAGGTACATGGGCCAGTTGGTAACGACGCCAAAGACGAAGATGCCGCCATGGGGTGCGGGCAGGGTACAATTAAAGAGCATGGACAAACCGCCGGCCACGGCAGCGCCGATGGCACAGGACGGAATAACATGCAGGGGATCAGCTGCCGCATAGGGGATGGCACCTTCGGTGATGAAGGCGAAGCCCATGATGATGGTGGTTAGCCAGGACTGCCGTTCCTTGGCGGTAAATTTATTCTTAAAGATGCGGGTAGCAAGGGCGATGCAGATGGGCGGTACCATGCCGCCAATCATGACGGAAGCCATGATGCCGCTGGAAACAGCCTGTCCGCTGGCACCGGCCAGAGAGGCGGTACCGAACACATAGGCGGCTTTGTTGATAGGACCGCCGAAATCAATGGACATCATACCGCCCAGGATCAGACCCAGGGCAATCCTGCTGCCGGTGGACATGCCGCCTAAGGTAGCGGCCAGCCATTTGTTAAAGACTGCGGTAGGAGGATTAATGATGAAGGTCATGATAATGCCGATCAGGGCCAGGCCCAGGACCGGATAAAGCAGGACCGGTTTGGTACCTTCCAGGGAGGCGGGCAGGTTTTTAAAAGCTTTGCCCAGGGCCAGGATCAGGTAGCCGGCGATAAATCCGGCGAATAAGGCGCCAAAAAAGCCGCTGCCGCCGGCGGTTGCTAGGAGCCCGCCCACAAAACCGGGCATCAGGGCCGGACGGTCGCCGATGCTGTACGCGATATAACCGGCTAAGACCGGCATCATCATGCCGAAAGATAGCCCGCCGATATTTTTCAGGAAAGCTGCCAGAGGAGATCCGGAACCGAAATTGGCGGCGCCGGCGTTCTGCATATCAAACAGGAAAGCCAGGGCAATCATGATACCGCCGCCGATAACGAAAGGCAGCATATGGGAAACACCGTTCATCAGATGTTTATAAATCTGCCGGCCCAAGGTTTCCTTGGCCGAGGTTTCTGTAGTAGCAGTTGCTTCAGAAGGCGCGCCGTCGTCGTTAAAGACGGGTACCTGACCTGTCAGAATTTCGTTAATGAGCCGTTCCGGTTCTTTGATGCCGGCGGCGACTTTTACGAATAAGACCTGCTTGCCGGCAAAACGTTTGGTGGGGACATTCTTGTCTGCGGCCACGATGACGCCGGCGGCGCGCCGGATATCTGCTTCGGTCAGCTGGTGTTTGACACCGCCGCTGCCATTGGTTTCTACTTTAATGTCAATACCCATTTCCCCGGCTTTTTGTTCCAGGGCTTCCGCCGCCATATAGGTGTGAGCAATACCGGTGGGGCAGGCTGTAACAGCCACGACAAAAGGCTTGGTAGCGGTAGGCGCTGCTGTTGTTGCTGCTGCAGCACTTGCTGTTGCAGTGGTGCTTGCTGCACTTGTATTTTCGGCTGCAGCCTGGGCTTTCTCCTCAGCTTCTGCTGCGGCATCTGCTGCCAGCTGTTTGGTTTCGGCAGCATCAATAACGGCTTTAAAAGCTGCAGGTGTGGCGGCGGCCAGCAGCGCCGTGCGGAAATCATCATCCATAAGCAGCCGGCTGAGACGGCTTAACAATTCCAGATGGACGTCATTTCCTCCTTGTGGCGCAGCAATCAAAAAGAACAGATGCGCCGGAGCACCGTCCAGACTGTCGAACTCCACGCCTTCCTTAACAATCATGGCAGCCAGGCCGGGAGTTTTGACGGCAGCGGTTTTGGCATGCGGGATGGCGATGCCTTCCCCGATACCGGTACTGCCTTCGGTTTCACGGGCCAGGACTGCTTGCAGGTAGGCATCGGTATCTGCCAGATTGCCTCCTTTGGCCATCAAAGCGGCCAGATGTGCCAGGGCCGTCTGTTTGTCGCCTGCCGGACCGTGCAGGTCAATGCTGGCTTCCTGAAGAAGATCAATGATACGCATATTAAAACCCTCCTTCTAAACTTTGCAATGCGGCTTCGATGTCGGCTTTACTGGCCAGCCAGTCGTGGAAGGCACTGGCGCTGCCGGTACATACACCCAGCTTTAAGGCGGCAGCCAGGTTGCCGTCGTGCAGGTAGCCGGCGATAAACCCGGCAACGGTACTGTCCCCGGCGCCTACGGAATTTACCAGCCGGCCGTGAGGCGCTGCCTGCCGGTAGACTTTTTTATCAGCGCCTATCAGCAATGCTCCCTGTGCTCCCAGAGAGATCAGAACATTGACAGCACCTTCTTCCTGCAGCTGCCGGGCATATTTGATCACGTCAGTTTCTGTGGTGATGCTGACGCCGAAAAGTTCTCCCAGTTCGTCCTGGTTAGGCTTGATCAGGAAAGGGTGGTAGGGCAGGACCTGGCGTAAGAGTTGCCCGGTGGCGTCCACCACGATTTTAATTTTCTGCGGTGCCAGTTGTTTCAAAATCTGTTCATATATGTCGGTAGGCATACCGGAGGGAATACTACCTGCCAGGACGAGCAGATCGTCCTGATGCAGTGTTGCTAACTGCCGGAAAAGTTCTTGCAGGGCGGCCGGGGTAATAGCGGGGCCGGACCCATTGAGGGCCGTTTCCCTGCCGGCACGAATCTTAACGTTAATCCGGGAAAGTCCGTCCGGCAGCTGGATAAAATTTGTGGCGGCGCCGTATGTTTTGGACAGGCGTTCAATCTCACGGCCGGTGAAGCCGGCGATAAAACCCAGCATACAGGAGGGCAGCCCCAACTGTTTTAAGACCAGGGAAACGTTAATTCCCTTGCCGCCGGGATAGATGGCTTCGGCAGCGGTCCGGTTAATTTCGCCCGGGCGCAGCTCGGGTAAGTCCACCACATAATCCAGGGACGGGTTAAAAGTAACCGTATAAATCATGATTGCACCTCGCGTAGCTGCCGGGAACCGGATAATTTTATCCCTCTGTGCGCAGCTTTTCTTCATATTTATATTATACTGTGAACTGAAGGGAAAAAGCAATCAGCGGCTCCTATAATGATTTACCATTTCCAAAGGAGCCGGGTTGGAGTATAATGAAAACGGGTATACATACGGGGAAAAAACGAAAAAGTAAAATGCTTGGGAAAGTGGGTACATATGGAAACTCCCGGAAAGATTCTTAACAACAAGCAGACGCGGCTTTTTGCGGGACGAAGAGTTTTGGTTTGTGAAGACAGTAAATTGAATCAGTTTTTGATGCAAAAACTTTTGCAGAGTGTCGGCTTGACGGTGGACATGGCCGGTAACGGTGCGGAAGGTGTGGCCCTGGCGGCCAGGTATAACTATGCGGTCATCCTGATGGATATTATTATGCCGGTTATGAATGGACTGGAAGCTACCAAAAAGATTCATGAGCTAAGACCAGGGACGCCTGTGGTAGCGTTGACAGGTGCAACCAGCGTGGAAGAAATACAAAAATGCATGCGGGCAGGACTGGTAGATTTTTTATCTAAGCCGATAGATTCTGAGGCTCTGTACAAGATGCTGGACCTGCTTTTGGGCAGTGGAAATGTTAAGTAACTATTAAAGTTGAATATTGCTAAGGCGGTGTGGGTTATGAATTATGATCTCGTGATTAAGCAGGGAATGCTGGTGGATGGTACCGGCAAGCAGGCTTATGCCGGGGAAGTAGGTATTAAAGATGGTCTGATCGCTGCTATCGGTCCCAAGCTGGGAGAAGCAAAAACTACGGTGGATGCCGGTGGCTGTGTGGTAAGTCCCGGCTTTATTGATATTCATGCTCATTCAGACTGGTGTCCGTTTTATCCGGGCGTGCGGGCTGTAAGCAAACTGTATCAGGGTATTACCCTGGAAATAGACGGTAACTGCGGCATCAGTTTGCTGCCGGTCAACGATAAGTGCCGCAGGGAAATTAACGAACTGATGGCCAGCGGTTTGGAACTGCCGCTGCACGGACTTTCTATGGTGGATGATGACCTGAAAGCTTATGCCGCTCATCTGGAGCGTTGCCGCCCGGCTACGGATATGGGACTTCTGATTGGCCACGGTACCTTGCGGGGCGTGGTCATGGGTTTTGGTATGCGTAAACCGACGCCGGAGGAACTGCACCGTATGGAGCAGGTTCTGGATGCAGAATTAACTAAGGGAGCATTTGGATTGTCCCTGGGTTTAATTTACCCGCCCAGTTCTTACGGCGAGGGTGAGGAACTGGTGGCGCTGGCCAAGGTTGTAGCTAAGCATCATGGTATCCTGTCCGTGCACATGCGTAGTGAAAGTACCCAGATCATGGCGGCGGTGGACGAAATGTTAACCGTGGCTAAACAGAGCGGCGTCCATCTGCAGATCTCGCATTTAAAATTAATCGGCAAACCCCAGTGGGGCAAGAGTACGGAACTTTTACAAAAAATTAAACAGGCCCGGGCGGAGGGAGTACAGGTTACCTGCGACCAGTATCCGTATCTGGCCACCTGTGCCAGCCTGGATGTGCTGCTGCCCGGTTGGGCTAAAGATGGCGGCACGGCAGCGCTGTGCCAGCGGTTGGCCAAACCGACAGACAAACTTTTAACGGAAACCAGGGCCGAGATGGAGCGCCGGGGCGGCGCTGCAGCTGTCCTGATTATTACCACTACCGGCTGGAAACCGGAGTACGACGGCAAGACCCTGGCGGATATTGCCCAACTTTTGGGCGTGGCGCCGGAACTGGCCGCCTGCCAGGTGCTGCTGGGTTCCAGGGATATGGCGCCTTGCTGCTATTTCTGTCTCAATGAGGCGGATATGCTGAACATCATGCGGGAGCAGTTTATCGCCGTAGGTTGTGATGGTTATGCCGTGCCTTATGATAAAAAGTTTTTCTTGGGCAGCAATCCGCATCCGCGTAGTTTTGGTACTTTTCCCAGGTACTTGCAAACCATCCGGGAAAAGGGGCTGCTGAGTCTGGAAGCCGCTATTTATAAGATTACGGGACTGCCGGCGCAGATTTTGAATGTGCAGGACCGGGGCGTGCTGGCGGTTGGCAAACGGGCGGATATCACCGTCTTTGACCCGGCTACGGTAGCAGACCTGACTACTTATACGGACAGCATCAGGAAACCACAGGGCATTAAAGCGGTAATCCTGGGCGGACGTTTGGCGCTTCTGGACGGGGAGCAGCACGGTGCAAACCTGGGACGGCTGGTACTGCATCCGGAAGCCTGAAGGTACCAAAAAGTTTACGAAAAGTTTTATGGACAAGAACTTTTTAATGTGATATACTAAGCAAGCGTTAATGTCGGGAAATATTGACGCTAATAAAGAGAGGTGCACTTAATAATGAAAGAAAAAATCCATCCGAAGTTTTATACCGACGCCAAGGTAATCTGCGGCTGCGGTAACACTTTTACCACCGGTTCCGTGAAGAAAGAATTACGTGTGGACGTTTGCTATAAATGCCATCCGTTCTTTACCGGTCAACAACGTAATACTACTGCTCGCGGCCGTGTAGAGAAGTTCAACAAACGTTTCGATTCTGAAGAAGCTAAGGCTTTGCGTGCTGAGGCAGAGAAGGTTGCAGAAAAGAAAGCTGCTGCCAAGGCTGCTGAAGAAGCTGAAGCAAAGAAGGAAGCTGAGAAGGCTGCTGAAGAGGCCAAGGCTGCTAAAGCGAAGAAGGAAGCTGAAAAAGCTGCCAAGAAAGCTAAGGCTGCTGCCAAGAAGGCCGCTGCTGCTAAGGCTGCCGCAGAAGCTACCGCTCCTGAAGCTCCCGCTGCAGAAGCTAAAGCTGAAGAAGTTAAGACCGAAGCTACCAAGGAAACCAAATAAGATGAACAGCTGTGCAGCAGAGCTTAGTGGCTCTGCTGTACTTGTATTTTACTAAGACTCGGTTATAAGAGGCCGCGTAAAAGGCGGCACGGTGTCAGGACCTGTCCTGCAGGCCCTAGGAGTTTTTTATCCAGATGAATGCAAAAGCAAATGTAGGCGGTCAGGCCGTCATTGAAGGCGTGATGATGCGGGGTGCGGACAAAGTTGCCGTAGCCGTGCGTCAACCCAGCGGTGAGATTGTGGTGGATGTGAATCCTGTCCAAAGTATCGGTGACCGTCATCCTATCCTGAAGAAACCATTGCTGCGCGGTGTCGTAGCTTTAATAGAATCCCTGGTCATGGGCCTGAAGGCTTTATCTTATAGTGCCCAGATGGCAGGGGAAGAAGATGAACAATTAGATAGCAAAGAGATGGCGCTGACCATGGTAGTATCCGTGGTACTGGCCATCCTGGTCTTTGTGGTGATTCCCACCTGGTCTATCAAGTTTTTGAGCGGGGTACTGACCAGTACGCTGGCTCTGAACCTGGCGGAAGGCGTCCTGCGCCTGGCCATCTTTTTAGGTTATATCGCCGCTATCAGTTCCATGAAAGATATTCAACGGGTGTTCCAGTATCACGGCGCAGAGCATAAAACTATTTATACGTATGAGGCCGGGTTGCCGCTGGAAGTGAAAAACGTGCGGCCTTTTACCACGCTGCATCCCCGTTGCGGTACTAACTTTTTGATGATCGTGATGCTGATCAGTATCTTTGCTTTTGCCTTTTTGGGCTGGCCAAACTTACTGGAAAGAATCCTGAGCCGGGTTATTTTGATGCCGGTTATTGCCGGTGTCAGCTATGAACTGATCCGTTATGCGGGTAAAAATATTGATCATCCCTGGGTGAAGGCGGCTATTTGGCCCGGTTTGTGCCTGCAAAAACTTACTACCAGGGAACCGGATGATGCCCAGATTGAGGTAGCCATCGCTTCTTTAAAAGCGGTGTTACCGCCGGACGACAAGGCAGTAGCAATGGCGGTGCCGGAAGCGCTGCGCGCCAGCGTGGCAGTTGGTGCACCGGAGCAAGCTACCCTGCAGGAAAAAGAAGAAGCGGCGGCAGCTGTGCCCCCACAGGAGTAAAGATGTTAGCAATTAGCAAGTTACGTGCCCTAGAAGATAAATATCTGGACCTGGAAGCTAAGATTAGCGATCCGGAAGTGATTGCCAACCAGCCTTTGTGGCAGCAATACACCAAAGAGCATGCCCGGCTGGAAGAGGTGGTGGCGGCTTTTAGGGAATACCGGGACAAACAGCAGTCTTTTGACGAGGCAGAGGCTATCCTGAAGGATGGCAGCGACCCGGAATTGGCGGATCTGGCCCGGGAAGAAATTAAAGAATTGAAACCGGAGCTGGAAGGTTTTGAAAAAAGACTGACCATCCTGCTGCTTCCCAAGGATCCTAATGATGAAAAGAATATTTTTTTGGAAATCAGGGCCGGCGCCGGTGGCGACGAAGCGGCTTTGTTCGTAGGCGATTTGTTCCGGATGTACAGCCATTATGCTGATAAACGCGGCTGGCACCTGGAAGTAGTGGACAGTAGTCCTACAGGCCTGGGTGGTTTTAAGGAAATTATTTCCCAGGTCAGCGGCAGCGAGGTATACGGACGCCTGAAATTTGAAAGCGGCGTGCACCGGGTGCAGCGGATACCGGCTACGGAAAATGCCGGCCGGGTACATACCAGTACTTGTACGGTCGCTGTGCTGCCGGAAGCTGAAGAAGTAGATGTACAGATTAATCCGGCAGATTTACGTATTGATACATTCAGGGCTGGCGGCGCCGGCGGACAGTACGTGAACAAGACGGAGTCTGCGGTGCGGATTACTCATATTCCCACGGGCATCGTGGCTCAGTGCCAGGATGAGAAAAGCCAGCTGAAGAATAAGGAAAAATGCATGCGGGTTTTGCGTTCCCGTATTCTGGAAGCGGCCCAGGAAAAACAGCGCAGTGAAACGGCCACGGCCCGCCACGACCAGGTGGGTACCGGCGATCGCAGCGAGCGCATCCGTACTTATAACTATCCTCAGGGACGTGTTACGGATCACCGGATTGGTCTGACCTTGTATAAGTTGGAAGCCATCCTGAACGGTGACATGGATGAATTGGTCAACGCCCTGATTACGGCAAAGCAGAGCGAATTATTGCAGCAGATGCAGTAAAACCTGGCGCTATCGGGAGAGCGAGGAACATGGCCACAAATGATGTGTGGACGATAACAAGAATATTAACCTGGACCAGACAGTATTTTGCAGGCAAAGGCATAGAAAATCCCCGCCTGGACGCGGAGCTGCTCTTATGCGAGGTCTTGCACTGTGAGCGGATCACGCTGTACGTGCATTTTGACCAGCCCCTGCAGGAAAGCGAACTGGCCCGGTATCGCGATTTTATTATACGCCGGGGGAAACAAGAACCTCTGGCGTATATTTTAGGTCATAAAGAATTTTATAAATATGATTTTAAGGTGACACCGGCTGTGCTGGTACCCCGTCCAGAAACGGAGCTGCTGGTGGAAAAAGTTGCCCAGGCCCCTATGCCGGCAGAACCCAGGATCCTGGATGTAGGTACCGGCAGCGGCGCTATCCTGATTTCTCTGCTGGCAGAATTGCCCCAGGCTGCAGGTGTGGGTGTGGATAAATCTGCGGCAGCTTTGGCGGTGGCTAAGGCCAACGCCGCGTATGTGGCAACGCAGGTAAAAGATGCAACTTTGCCGGCACGGTTTACTTGGACCGAAAGTGATGTGCTGACGGCGCTGCCGGCCACGGAACGATTTGATGTACTGGTCAGCAATCCGCCGTATATTCCCAGCGGGGTAATTCCTACCCTGGCCCGGGATGTGCAGCGGGAACCGCATCTGGCCCTGGACGGAGGTCAGGATGGTTTGTCAATTTACCGGCGTTTGCTGGCAGAGGCGCCTGCTTATCTGCAACCGGACAGCCTGGTGGCCCTGGAAATCGGGGAAGAGCAGGGCGGAGCGGTGGCAGCTTTAGCAGCAGCGGCCGGTTTCACCGTGCAGGTAGTTTTACAAGATTACGCCAATCTGGACCGGATGGTCCTGGCTACAAAAGAAGGTAGCAGTTATGCAGACTATATATTGGGACTTAAAAAATAATGAACGGGATAAATTCATGGACCAGGCGGCCCTGTGCATTAAGGACGGCCAGGTGGTAGCTTTTCCTACCGAGACGGTGTACGGTCTGGGCGCAGATGGTCTAAACGGTGCGGCCGTTGCCAAAATTTTTGCGGCCAAGGGACGGCCGGCAGACAATCCACTAATCCTGCATATTGCTGATAAAAAAGAATTTGACCGTCTGGCGGTGGATCTTTCCGCTAATGCCAGAGCTTTGATTGACACTTTTATGCCGGGACCGCTGACGCTGATTGTCAAAAAAAGCAGTCTGATCCCGGACGAGGTCACCACGGGATTGCCAACGGTGGGCATCCGTATGCCTTCCCATCCGGTGGCGGCAGAATTAATCCGGCGCAGCGGCTGTCCTATAGCGGCGCCCAGCGCTAATCTGTCCGGCAAGCCCAGCCCTACCAATGCTCACGATGTGGCGGAGGATATGGACGGACGTATTGCCGGAATTTTGGATGGAGGCCGTTGTGGTATCGGGGTGGAAAGTACCATCGTGGACACGACGACTCCTATTCCCACAATTTTACGGCCGGGCGGCGTGACCCGGGAGATGCTGGAACACCGGCTGGGAGCAGTGGATATTGACCCGGCTCTGTACGGAGTCCAGGCGGTACGCCCTAAGGCGCCCGGTATGAAATACCGGCACTACGCGCCTAAGGCCCCCATGTATTTATATGAGGGACCGGCAGCGGCGGCACAACTTATTAAAGCGGTACATGCAGCCATGCAGGCGGGACACAGGGTCGGTGTGCTGTGCGATCAGGTTACGGCGGCCCAACTGCCGGAAAATGCCAATCGTTGTGTGATTGCTTCCTGGGGTTTGAGCAAGGATGATCTGGCGGAACATCTGTACAATTTACTGCGTGCTTTCGACCATCAGGAGCCGGAATTTATTTTGGGACTAGGCGTGGACGAACATGGTTTGGGCCTGGCCACCATGAACAGGATGCGTAAGGCAGCCGGTTTTAACATCTTGTGGGCTACGGAAGATGGGGTTTCTGTAAAAAGCGGTACAAACTTTCCCGGAAATATGGTAAAATAATATATTAGTAAAGTCTTTCAATGCTGAGGGCTAATCTGGTATGGAGGGGAAAACATGAAAATTGCCATTGGCAGTGACCACGGCGGCATTCATTTAAAAAATTATCTAAAGGAATATTTACAGGGCAAAGGCTGGGAAGTCTTGGACTGCGGTACGTATACCGAAGAGTCCTGTGATTATCCTGATATCGCGGCTAAACTTTGCGGAGAGATTGCCCAAGGTACGGTGACGCAAGGTATCCTGGTTTGCGGTACCGGTCTGGGTATGAGTATTGCGGCTAACAAATGTGCCGGTATCCGGGCGGCAGTAGTAACGGATGAGTACAGCGCCGTGAAGAGTAAAGAGCATAATAATGCTAATGTACTCTGTCTGGGCGAACGTGTTTTGGGTACGGGCCTGGCCGAAAGCCTGGTAGATGCCTGGCTCAAGACGGAATTTGCCGGCGGCAGGCATGCCCGCAGGGTGGGCAAGATTATGGACCTGGGGAAATAATAGCTACTGACAGGTACTAAAGATAAAATCTGAGAGTAGTAAAAAGATATTTTTATGGAGGGATAGCCATGAACTTGGAAAATTTAGGAGTGTTTGATCAGGAAATCAGCAGTGCGATGGATGAAGAGTTAAATCGTCAACGCAACAAGATAGAATTAATCGCGTCGGAGAATATTGTTTCCCCGGCGGTGCTGCAGGCTATGGGCAGCGTTTTGACCAACAAGTATGCCGAAGGCTATCCGGCGCACCGTTATTACGGCGGCTGCGAGTTTGTGGACAAGGTGGAAAACCTGGCCATCGCCCGTGCCAAAAAATTGTTCGGCTGCGAGCATGTGAACGTGCAGCCTCACAGCGGTGCTAATGCCAACACGGCCGTGTATTTTGCCCTGTTAAAACCCGGCGACACCATCATGGGCATGAACCTGTCCCAGGGCGGTCATTTAAGCCATGGTTCTCCGGTAAATATTTCCGGTACGTATTTTAAGGTAGTGCAATACGGTGTGGATCCTAAGACGGAACGCATCGATTATGATGAACTGGAAAGGCTGGCTAAGGAATGCAGGCCTAAGATTATTGTAGGCGGTGCCAGTGCTTATCCCCGCATCATTGATTTTAAACGGATGGCAGAGATTGCCCACGGTGTGGGCGCCCTGCTAATGATTGATATTGCCCATATTGCGGGGCTGGTAGCCACGGGACTCCATCCGAGTCCGGTTCCTTATGCGGATATCGTGACGACCACGACCCATAAGACTTTGCGTGGACCACGAGGCGGCATGATCATGTGCAAGGAAAGTCTGGGCAAAGCCATTGATAAAGGTATTTTCCCTGGCACCCAGGGTGGTCCTTTAATGCATGTTATCGCGGCCAAGGCTGTCGCTTTTAAAGAAGACTTGGATCCGTCTTTCAAAGTTTACCAGCAGGCCATCCTGGACAACGCCCAGGCTTTTGCCAAAGCCCTGGTTAAAGAAGGGTTCCGCCTGGTAAGCGGCGGGACGGATAACCATCTGATACTGGTGGACGTTCGCGGCCAGAAACTGACCGGCAAGGAAGCAGAAAAACTGCTGGATGCTGTAGGTATCACCTGTAATAAGAATACGATTCCTTTTGATCCTGCCAGTCCTTTTGTGACCAGCGGTATCCGCTTAGGTACGCCTGCCTGCACCACCCGCGGTTTTACCACGGCTGATTTTGAAGAAGTGGCAGCTATCATCGGTCTGGTCCTGAAGAACCCTGCTGATGCGGCGAAGATGGAAGAAGCTAAAAAGCGTGTGGCTGCTTTGTGCGACAAGCATCCTATCTACCCTGGTTTAAAATATAGCAAATAAGTTAATAAATCCGCACTGCGGGTAAAATAAAGGAGTGGTCGTAGATGAATCTGCATATCATTAAGCATCCTTTGATTGAACACAAGCTGACGATGATGCGTGACAAGAACACCAATTCCAAGGTTTTCCGGGAACTGCTGGACGAGATTGCCATGCTCATGACGTACGAGGTTACCAGGAACTGGGATATGGAGCCGGTGGAGATTGAAACACCGCTGGAAAAGATGACCGGTCACACCCTGAAAAATAGTGAAATCACCATCATTCCTATCCTGCGTGCCGGTCTGGGACTTTTGAACGGCGTGCTTAAGATTATCCCCAAGGCTCATGTGGGTCATATCGGTTTATATCGTGATCCTAAGACGCATGAACCGGTGGAATATTACTGCGGCCTGCCCAAACAGATGGATGCAGAAGCCATCGTAGTTGATCCTATGCTGGCTACAGGTGGCAGTTCCAGTGCCGCTATTACCATGCTGAAGAAAAAAGGCCTGAAGAAGATTACCCTCATGGTCCTGGTAGCAGCGCCGGAAGGCGTGGAGCTTTTGAACCGGGAACATCCGGATGTAGAAATTTACACCGCGGCCCTGGACAGGGAGTTAAACGAGAATGCGTATATCCTGCCGGGTCTGGGCGATGCCGGCGACAGGGTCTTTGGTACATTGTAAGTAAGGATCACCGTCAGCTGTGCGGTGGTGGTTGTGCGAGGTAAAATGGTAAAACATATTGAGCGCCCTGACTGGGACCATTATTTTATGGAAATAGCCCGGGTTGTTAGTAAACGCAGCACCTGCCTGCGCCGCAGCGTAGGTGCCGTGATTGTCAAGAACAAGCAGATCCTGGCTACCGGCTACAACGGTACCCCAAAGGGGATGGACCATTGCGAGAAGGTGGGTTGCCTGCGGGAACAGCTACATGTGCCCAGCGGTCAGAATCACGAACTCTGCCGCGGTATCCATGCGGAGCAGAACGCGGTGGTCCAGGCTGCCGTACACGGCGTGTCCGTGGAAGGCGGGACCTTGTATTGTACGCATCAGCCTTGCGTGGTTTGTACTAAGATCTTGATTAACGCAGGCATAGAACGCATCGTATATCAGAATCCTTATCCGGACAAGCTGGCAGAAGATATGCTCAAAGCTTCCGGAATGAAAGTTGAAGTATTAGCGGAGTAATGAATCGAGTGTATATCTTAGCTTTTTTGATTGCGCTGCTGGCAAGTTTCTTGCTGACGCCTTATGTCAAAAAATTAGCTTTCAAAATCGGGGCCCTGGACAGGCCGAACAAGCGTAAGGTACACCACAAGGTGATGCCGCGTCTGGGCGGACTGGCGATTTATTGCGGCTTTTTGTTGTCAGTGCTGTGTACCATGCATATCTCCCGGGATGTGTTAGGTTTGCTCCTGGGCGGTACCGTGATTATGATTGTCGGCGTGATTGACGATAAATACCAGCTGCCCGCCAAGGTTAAACTTTTAGGGCAGATCCTGGCGGCTTGTGTGCTGGTTCTGTTCGACATCAAGATTGAATGGCTGAATAATCCCTGGGGCGGTTATTTCTATCTGGAATATTTTTCTATCCCGCTGACGATTTTCTGGGTCATCAGTTTTACTAACGTGGTGAACCTGATTGACGGGCTGGATGGTCTGGCGGCAGGCGTAAGCGCCATTGCCAGCATCACCGTCATTCTGGTGGCCGTACAGCAGGGCGTGTTCCCGGTAGCTATCCTGACCGCGGCTTTAGCCGGTGGCATCATCGGTTTTATCCGTTACAACTTTAACCCGGCTTCCATCTTTATGGGAGATACGGGTAGTATGTTTATTGGTTATATGCTGGCAGCGATTTCTATCTTTGGCGCGGTCAAGAGTGCAGCTACGATTGCACTCATCGTACCGGCGGTAGCTTTAGGGCTGCCTATCATGGATACGGCTTTTGCCATCCTGCGGCGTTATACTAACGGGCGGCCGATTTTTCAGCCCGATAAGGGGCATTTGCACCACCGGCTGCTGGCCATGGGTATGAGTCAGCGCCAGGCGGTATTATTCATGTATGCCATCAGCGCTACCTTGAGCGTGGCAGCAGTGGTCCTGACCGAAGTGGACGGCTATTTTGCCGCTGTGGTCATCGCCATCATTGTGACCTGCGTGGCCATCGGTGCCAAGAAAATTGGTATCTTGAACGACCGGTAAAGAAGCAAACGGTTGCTGCTGTTTTTGCGAGTGAGGCTGGGAAGGCGTCTTTTGCAGGGATGCAAGTTTTGCGGAACGGGGGTCCGGGCTAAGTGAAAAAATTAAGAGTCATGACGGTGTTTGGTACCAGGCCGGAGGCCATTAAGATGTGCCCTCTGGTTATGGAACTGCGCCGGCACAACGTGTATATAGAACCTATGGTGGCAGTAACTGCCCAGCACCGGGAGATGCTGGACCAGGTACTGCACTTGTTTAAGATTAAGCCGGATTATGATTTGAATATTATGACCAGCGGTCAGACCCTGCATGATGTGACAGTGAAGGCGCTTTTAGGCTTAAGGGATGTTTTTGCCGAGGCCAAGCCTGACCTGGTTTTAGTCCATGGGGATACTACCACGACTTTTGCCGGTTCCCTAGCGGCATATTATGCTCAGATTCCAGTAGGACATGTGGAAGCAGGACTCCGGACCGGCAATAAATATTCCCCTTTCCCGGAAGAGATGAACCGGAAACTGACCGGATCACTGGCAGATTATCATTTTGCCCCGACCCTGACCAGTAAAAACAATCTATTGAAAGAAAATGTTAATAGCAAAAATATTTTTGTGACCGGCAACACGGTCATTGACGCTTTAAACACCACGGTCCAGAGAGAGTTTACGTTTAGCGACCCCAGGATTGAGCAGGCACTCAAGAGCGGCAAGAGGTTAATCCTCATGACTACCCACCGGCGGGAAAATTTGGGCGAACCCATGCGGCATGTGTACAGGGCTTTAAAAGAAGTTTTGCGTACGCATCCGGATGTAGGCGCTATTTTCCCGGTTCATAAGAACCCGAAAGTGCGGCATGTGGTACAGGAAGAATTAAGCGGCCTGGAACATGTTTATTTAACCGAGCCTATGGATTACGAACCTTTTGCCAACCTGATGGCCAGGGTGGACCTGGTACTGACCGACAGCGGCGGTATCCAGGAAGAAGCACCCGCTTTAGGAAAACCGGTATTAGTTTTACGTAATACCACGGAACGCCCGGAGGCGGTTACGGCGGGAACTGTACAATTAGTTGGTACGGAATACGCTGCTGTTTTACAAAAGACACTACAACTTTTGGATGATTCCTCATACTATAGGAGGATGGCGGAAGCAGTGAACCCATATGGCGACGGTCACGCCTGTGAGCGGATTTGCGGCATGTTGCTGCATGCATTTGGTTATTCCGGAGAGGTTCCTGCGGAGTTCCTTCCGCAAAAAGATTGAAAAAAAGGTTGTTAAATTTACATTTTTATATTAAAATAACACTGTATACATGACACATATTTGTCACAAATTACCCGGTGGTTTTTAATCATCGGTCTTTAACCGTTATCTTAGTAACGGTAGGCAGGTTAGTAATGCTTTTTAATTTTAAGGGTATGACTCGGGAAGAACTTGTCGTTTCTGTACAAAAGCTTATGCGGCGTCAGGTTATAGCGGCACTTGTTCTCCTGATTTTAGTGTTTTTGTTTTTTGGCGGTCGTCATGCCTACCTTTTCCTGATGGGTTTAGTGTGGGCATTGGCAGATACAAGCCTGGTTTTTTACAGCACGTTGAAGGGCATGAATAGTACACCGGTTCAGACAAAACGGTTGTTGCGGATCATGTTTATCACCAGGTTGGCTCTGGCTGTGATTTTGGTTTTTATTGTTTTAAGGATGAAGCTGGGTTTACTGGAAGTACTCCTGGGTTTTGTCCTGATGCATATAGTTTTTGTTTGGAATTTGTCAAATTTCACGGGTCGCAAACAACAAGATAAAAAAGCGGTCGTGAGGAAAGGAGAAAAAGAAGATGGGAGCTGCTGATCAAGCAAGCAATGAGATTATTCATTATTTACCAACGGTATTCCAAGGTGTAACAATCAATATGCAGACGATGTATATGTCATGGGCAACCATGATTATTGTTATTTTGATTGTTGCGGCGGCTACTTCTAAGAGGGATTTGGTTCCCTCTGGCGTTCAAAACATCGTAGAGATGTTCATTGAATGGCTGGGTGGTCTGATGGAAAGTAATATGGGTGTTGAAGGACGCCGGTTGTTAACTCCTTTCATTATCACATTGTTTTTGTATATTTTTGTGGGCAATGAAATGGGTATGTTGCCTAATTTTGGCATTCATTTTACGTCTCCGACCAACGATATCAACGTAGCATTGGGTTTGTCCATCCCGGTAGCCTTGCTGGTTTATGTCATCGGTATTGCTAAACAGGGACCTGCTTATTTTAAGCACTTTATAAAACCGTTTGCGGTTTTCTTACCCTTAAATATCCTGGAAGACCTGGTTAGACCTGTTACCATGGCAGCTCGTCTGTTTGGTAATATCCTGGCAGGCGAAATTCTGCTTATCGTGCTCAACAAGCTGACTCCGTGGATCATTCCTGATTTATGGATTGGCTTCAGCCTGATTATTGGTTTCTTGCAGGCTTTTATTTTCACGATGTTAACTATCGTGGCTCTGTCCCCTGTTTTTAAAGCCTTGCATAATTAATAGGCTTTAATAATTAATTTAGATTAATAAAATTTCATGCAAAAAATGAAAGGATGAGGTTCGAAAATGGAAAATTCTATTATTGTTTTTGGCTCCGTAATTGCAGCAGGTATGATTGGTGCAGTTGCATCCTTGGGCGCAGCCCTGGGTGATGGTCTGGTAACCAGCAAAGCTATTGAGTGCATGGCTCGTCAACCTGAACAAGCTTCTAACTTCCAGGTTAACATGTTCATCAGCGTAGGTCTGATTGAATCCATGCCTATTATTTCTATCGTTATCGCGATTGTATTAGTATTCGCTAACCCGTTCGTAAAATAATTTAGTGAGAAGAAAAGGGAGTGCTGTAATTGGTAAATATAAATGCTACTCTTATTGCTCAGATACTGAACTTCATAGTTCTCCTGGCTGTTCTCGCTAAGTTTTGCTATAAGCCTCTGCTCAAGGTACTGGATGATCGCCGTAACCATATCATTAAGGATTTGGATAGCGCTGAACAAACCAGGCTGGAAGCTGAGTCCTTGAAGGCTCAGTATGCCAAGCAGCTGGCTGATGCCCGCGAAGAAGCGACGGCCATAGTGGATAAGGCTAACAAAGTTGGCCAGAAGTTACATGATGACCTCGTAGCCCAGGCGCAAGCTGAAAAAGAACAAATGTTGAAGAATGCCACGGAACATATCGAGCAGGAAAAACAACAGGCTCTGCTTGACGTGCGTACTCAGGTTGTTACGTTAGCAACGCAGATAGCCGGTAAGATTGTGGATCAAAAATTAAACGGACCTGAAGATCAAGCTTTAATTGCCAAGACTGCGGATACAGTCCTGGATGCCAATAAGTAAGACGGTCAGGTTTGGTAAAGAGTGTAATGAAAAGCCGCTTTGGCGGCTTAGGTTGATAATTCCCGCTCAAACAAAAAAACGGGGGATACGGAGGTGATGGATACAGTATGGCTAGTGATGAGAAAATATCATTAATCAGCAAGAGCTTGGAAGAGTTCAAGCTTACTGCAGAGCAGACCCAGGGTTTAGTAAAAGACGGTACTGCTAAGGTGGCTGTGACCACGGCTGCAGAATTATCTGTATCTGAAAAAGAATCTATTGCCAAAATCCTGAGCGATAAACTGGGTTGCAAGGTAGAAACAGAAACCTTGGTTGATCCTACTATCATCGGTGGCATTATTGTTAAGGCCGGCGATCAGGTATTTGATGCCAGCACGAAGCGCAAGCTGGAAAAGGTGCGCGGCGAGCTGGGTAAGGTAGATGTGAACGGTCAATCTCTGGAAAAGGCTACCGGTATTGCCGATGTTTTATCCAAGAAGATTGAAGATTATAAGCTGGCTACGGACACCGAAGAAGTTGGTGTCGTAGATAAGGTCGGCGACGGCATTGCTACTGTTGAAGGTATGCGTGGTGCCATGGCCGGCGAGCTGGTAGAGCTGCCCCACGGTGTCCGTGGCATGGTGCAGACGCTGCGTCCTGGCGACATCGGCGTTGTGCTCATGGGCGGCGATACCAAGATTAAACAAGGCGATATCGTTCGCCGTACCGGTCGTATCATGGAAGTTCCCGTAGGGGAAGGCATGTTAGGCCGTATTGTTAACGCTCTGGGCCAGCCTTTGGATGGCAAGGGCGACATTGTTACCAAAGAGTTCCGTCCTGTAGAATCTCCGGCACCCGGCATTGCCGATCGTAAACCGGTAGATGTTCCTTTACAGACAGGTTTAAAAGCTATTGATGCCCTGGTTCCTATCGGACGCGGTCAGCGTGAATTAATCATTGGCGACCGTGGTACCGGCAAGAGCGCCATCGCTATCGATACCATCATAAATCAGAAAGGCCAGAACGTAATTTGTATTTACGTTGCCATCGGCCAGAAGGCTTCCCGTGTTGCCAGCCTGGCTCGTACTTTGGAAAAGTACGGCGCCATGGACTACAGCATCATCGTAGCCGCAACTGCAGCTGATAGTGCGCCTTTGCAATATCTGGCTCCGTACGCCGGCGTTACCATTGGCGAGTACTTCATGGATCAGGGCAAAGATGTGCTCTGCATTTATGATGACTTGTCCAAGCACGCCGTAGCTTATCGTGCCATGTCCCTGTTGCTCCGTCGTCCTCCCGGACGTGAAGCATATCCCGGCGATGTATTCTATCTGCACTCCCGTCTGCTGGAGCGTGCAGCCCGTCGTAATGATGGTGCTGGCGGCGGTTCCATCACGGCTCTGCCGATTATTGAAACTCTGGCCGGCGATGTCGGCGGTTTCATTCCGACCAACGTAATT
>JAKVKY010000015.1 GCA_022484685.1 Acidaminococcaceae bacterium
CCTGTTCCCATTCCGAACACAGTAGTTAAGCCCTTATACGTCGAAAGTACTTGGCTGGAAGCGGCCTGGGAGGATAGAGCGTTGCCGGTTAAGTAACCTGCATCTGACGATGCAGGTTATTTTTTATGGGTAAAAAGAATTTTTGAATCACTTCCTTTACTAGGAAAATGGCGCTTTTCCTTGACGGACAATATGTCAAAAGGGTATAATAATATAAATATGTAGTAAGCTATTCTTGTAATTTTACAGCAGGAAATCTTGGCTCAACTAAAAAGAAATGCGGGAGGATTACTGATGTTACTTAAATTTTCTAAGATGCATGGGTGCGGCAATGATTATGTTTATGTTAATTGTCTGGAAAAAGCTTTACCTAATCCGGGGGCAGTATCTAAATATGTCAGCCCGCGTTGTACTGCTGTGGGTAGCGATGGTTTGATCATTATCGGTACTTCGACCAAAGCTGATTTTTCAATGCGTATTTTTAATGCCGATGCTTCGGAAGGCAAGATGTGTGGTAACGGCATTCGTTGTGTGGCAAAATATGTTTATGATCGTGGTTTGACGGATAAAAAGCAAATGACCATTGAAACCTTAAGCGGCATTAAAACTGTTACGGTAACTGTTGAGAATGGTAAAGTTGCTGAAGCTTCCGTAGCTATGGGCAGCCCGGTATTCAGGTGCACGGAGATTCCCATGATCAGTGACCATTATATCTTTGTGGATCAGGGTTTGGTTTTGAAAGAGACTGATGACGAGAAAATTGTCTATAACGGTACGGCTATTTCTATGGGAAATCCTCACTACGTAACCTTTGTGGATGATGTGGATGCTTTGAACCTGCCGGAGCTTGGACCACAGTTTGAACATCACAAATTATTCCCTGAAGGTGTGAATACGGAGTTTGTACAGGTAGTGGATAGTAATACGGTCCGTTTCAGGGTCTGGGAACGCGGCAGTGGTGAAACTATGGCCTGCGGTACAGGCGCCTGTGCTGTGGCTGTGGCTTCTATTATGTTGAGTAAAGCCGGGAAAAAGGGTACACCTCTCAATGTCATCGCCAAAGGCGGCACCTTAAAAATTACTTACGGTGAAGATGATGAGATTACGATGCAGGGACCTGCAACCCAGGTCTTTGACGGCATCATGGAAATTCCTGAAGCAGTCTTTCAGCAAAAGTAAATAGTAGTGCGTAAGTTTGTTTTGGTATTGTTTAACTAACGGTTGTCTGGTGCACCGTTTCTTAATATTTTATTGATGTGGGGGATTAAAATGGCATTAGTTAATGAAAATTATACGCATCTCAAGGATAGTTACCTGTTCTCACAAGTTGCACAAAAGGTTAATACTTTTGCGGCGGCACACCCGGAAAAGAAAATTATCAGGCTGGGCATTGGCGATGTAACATTGCCTTTAGCACCGGCAGTTATTACGGCTATGCAAAAAGCGGTAGCAGAAATGGGTGTGAAGGAAACTTTCCGCGGTTACGGCCCGGAACAAGGTTATAATTTTTTGCATGAGGCGCTGGTTAAATATTATGCGTCCTTTGGGGTCACGCTGCAAAGCAATGAAATCTTTATCAGTGATGGTGCCAAAAGTGATTGCGGCAACATTACCGATTTGTTTGATAATGCTAATACGATCCTGGTACCGGACCCGGTTTACCCTGTTTATCTGGATACCAATATCATGTGCGGTCGGAAGATAGTTTTTATGGATGGGAATCCGGAAAATAATTTCTTACCCATGCCAGATGATAAGGTAAAGGCAGATATAATTTATTTGTGTTCGCCTAATAATCCTACCGG
This sequence comes from Acidaminococcaceae bacterium, assembly GCA_022484685.1. Classification (GTDB taxonomy): domain Bacteria; phylum Bacillota; class Negativicutes; order Acidaminococcales; family Acidaminococcaceae; genus JAKVKY01. Next base: position 1,806 of record JAKVKY010000015.1, read on the forward strand.
TGCGGCTTATACGAAACCGCAGTTACAAAAATGGGTGGAATATGCATTAAAAAATGATGCAGTTATCTTGTATGATGCGGCTTATGAAGCTTTTGTCAGCGATTCAGATATCCCCAGAAGCATTTTTGTGATTGAAGGGGCTAAGAAATGTGCAATTGAATTATGCTCTTTATCTAAGACGGCAGGTTTTACGGGTACGCGTTGCGGTTATACCGTGGTGCCTCTGGACCTGGTACGTAAGACTAAAGGCGGCAAGAGTTTGCAGTTGAACAAGATGTGGCTGCGCCGTCAGACAACAAAATTTAATGGCACGGCTTATATCATTCAGCGCGGCGCAGAGGCGGTTTTCTCTCCGGAAGGACAGAAACAATGCCACGAGATGCTGGCTTTTTATAAGGAAAATGCGCGTATCATTGCCGAAGGCTTGAAGAAGAAGAATATTAAATTTTACGGCGGTACGCATTCTCCGTATATCTGGATGCAATGTCCTAAGGGAATGAAATCCTGGGAGTTCTTTGATTTCCTCTTGTCCAAGCTGGCGATTGTCGGTACGCCGGGCGCAGGGTTTGGCAAGATGGGTGAAGGTTATTTCCGTCTGACTGCTTTTGGCAGTCGTGAAAATACGATTGAGGCTATGGAAAGAATGGAAAAAGGTTTATAAGTCGGCTGAGGCCAGGGAGAGAAGTCATGAGGAAAATACTATTAACGGTAATGATAGCTGTGATGCTGGCTGTAACATCGGTATGTTTTGCCAGCACGGACGGCAGCGAACTTGATGCTCAGGAAAGAATCGTAGATATTTTCTTAAGTGGAAAATATACTGCGCTTAAGCCCTATATGACAACTGAGTATCAAAAAATCCTGGATGAAAAAGCCTATACAGAAGCTTATGCCAGCATGGGCAAAGATTTGGGCAAGCTTCAGGATAAAGAGATGCTGATTTACCAAAGGATTAAAGATGGCGGCGTCCTGAGATATGCTGCTCAGTTTGAAAAGGTCAAGGTTATCGAAATCGTAGCGGTTTTCAAAAGGACGAACGGTAAACCGCAGTTGTATGATTGCAAGGTTTTCCAACCGCAGATGAATCAACCGGCACAAGGTAAGGGGCAACAAAAATAATTTTTAGTCAAGGAGCGAGATATATGTTTAATACAAAAGCGTTTAAGGCGTATGACCTAAGAGGCATTTATCCTACGGAAGTTAACGAAGAACTTGCTTACAGGGTGGGGCATGTCTTTGCGACAATGTTTAAAGCCAAAACGGTAGTTGTAGGTAATGATATCCGCTTGACTGGCAGAAAATTGTTTCAAGCTCTGAGCGACGGTCTGCGGGATGCAGGCGCTTCCGTTATTGATATCGGGCAATGTGGTACGGAAATGATTTATTTTGCCACGGCGCATCTTCATGCGGACGGTGGTATTATGATCACGGCCAGTCATAATCCGGCGGATTATAACGGCATGAAACTGGTAACGCAGGGGGCACGGCCTGTCAGTGCGGATACAGGGCTGAAAGATATCGAGCGGCAGGTTGCCGTAGAGAGTTTTGCCCATGGCCAGGTAGCCGGTACTAAGCATGGTACCTTGACAACTCAAAATATCATGCCGGCGTATATTGAGCACCTACTGACCTATATTGATGTGTCGAAGCTGCGTCCTTTAAAGATTGTGGTTAATCCGGGTAATGGTGGTGCCGGTGCTGTCCTTAACGAACTGGCTAAGCATCTGCCGTTCACCTTTGTCAAGGTGAACTTTGAACCGGACGGACGCTTCCCCAATGGCGTGCCTAACCCTCTGCTTCCTAATAACAGGGAAGCCACGGCCAGCAAGGTCCGGGCAGAAAAGGCAGATTTGGGTATTGCCTGGGACGGCGATTTTGACCGTTGTTTCTTCTTTGATGAAAAAGCTGAGTTTATTGAAGGCTACTATATCGTAGGTCTCTTAGCAGCCAGCTTTTTGCAAAAAGATGGACACAGTAAGATTATGTATGATCCACGCCTGGTCTGGAACACGGAAGATATTATTGCCAGATACAAGGGCACGCCGGTACGGTGTAAGAGCGGTCATGCTTTTATGAAGGAATGTATGCGTAAGCAAGGCATCGTCTACGGCGGTGAGATGAGTTCCCATCATTATTTCCGTAGTTTTACCAACTGTGATAGCGGTATGATTCCCTGGCTTCTGGTAACAGAATTAATTAGCACTACCGGTAAGACTCTACATGAGATGGTAGCGGCCCGGGAAGCTATGTATCCATGCAGCGGTGAGATTAACCGTAAGGTAGCGGATGCTAAGGCGGTGCTGGCGGCAGTGGAAAGCCAATATCATGACGGCACGGTGGATAAGCTGGATGGTTTAAGCGTGGCTTACGACAAGTGGCGCTTTAATCTGCGTGTTTCCAATACAGAGCCGGTAATTCGTCTCAACGTGGAAACGAAGGGCGACAAAGCTTTGCTGGCACAAAAGACAAAAGAATTACTGACGACCATAGGCGGTGAAGAAGCGTAATGACAGAATTTAAGCCAATTAAAAGGGCGGTTATTCCGGCCGCAGGTCTGGGTACCAGATTTTTACCGGCTACGAAGGCTACGCCCAAAGAGATGTTGCCAATAGTGGATAAACCCACCATCCAATATATCGTAGAAGAAGCACTTGCTTCTGGTATTGAAGATATTATCATCATCACGGGCAGAAGTAAGCGCGCGATCGAAGATCATTTTGACCGTAGCGTAGAGCTGGAGTTAACCTTGGAGGAGACCGGTAAGACAGAATTACTGCAGATGATTAAGCAGATTTCTGATATCCGCATCCATTACATCCGGCAGAAAGAGCCACGTGGTTTGGGTCATGCTATTTTGTGCGCCAAACATTTTATCGGTGATGAACCCTTTGCGGTCCTTTTAGGCGATGATGTGGTCTATAATGACCAGCAGCCTGCTCTTGGGCAGTTAATTGCCGAATATAATAAAACCGGTGCCAGTGTCCTGGGTGTTCAGGAGGTACCGGAAGAAAAGGTTTCCGCTTACGGTATCGTAGCGGCGGAAGCAACTACGAATCCCAGGTGTTTCAGGGTACGCGATATGGTGGAGAAACCCGCGGTGGAAGAGGCGCCTTCCAGATTGGCAGTTTTAGGGCGTTATATTATAACGCCGGAAATATTTTCTATCCTGGAGCACACAGTGCCGGGGCGAGGCAATGAGATTCAGCTGACCGATGCTTTAAAAGAATTGGCGCGGTTGCAACCGGTGTATGCGTATAATTTTGCCGGTCGTCGTTATGATGTGGGCGACAAGGAAGGCTTTCTGGAAGCATCTGTGGAATATGCTTTGCGGCGTACGGATTTGCGAACTAAATTTTTAAATTATTTGCGTGGCGTAGTTGCCAAGGAAAAATAAGAGTAAGGCAGGTTGGACCATGAATATTTTAGTTACCGGCGGTGCCGGTTATATTGGCTCTCATGTGGTGGCAGAATTAAAAAAACGTGGGTATACACCTGTTGTTTATGATAACCTGTCCACAGGTCATGCCGCGGCGGTGCCGGAAGATGTACAGTTGGTGGAAGGCGATATCCATAACGTGGAATTTGCCCGCCACATCCTAGAACAATTTAACATCGAAGCCGTGATTCATTTTGCTGCTTCCAGCCTGGTAGGTGAGTCTATGACTGCGCCTGCCAAATATTATTTTAATAATGTGGAAGGCACTTTGCATTTGCTGGAAGCGATGCGTGGTGCCGGTGTCGATAAGATTGTCTTTTCTTCCACAGCAGCAGTGTACGGTGAACCGGCAGCTACTCCTATCAAGGAGAATTTTCCTTTGCAGCCGACTAATGTCTACGGCCGGACGAAGATGGTTATCGAAGGTATGATGAAAGATTATGATAAGGCGTACGAGATGCGCTATGTGGCTCTGAGGTATTTCAATGCGGCAGGAGCAGCCCTGGATGGTCATATCGGCGAAGACCATAATCCGGAATCCCATCTGATCCCGCTAGTTTTAAAAACAGCGCAGGGTGTAAGAAAACAGGTAGCAATTTACGGTACAGATTACCCGACACCAGATGGTACTTGTCTGCGGGACTATATTCATGTTTGCGATTTGGCTGATGCCCATGTGTTGGCGCTCCAATACTTGCTAAAAGGTGGACGGAGTAACGTCTTTAACCTGGGGTCGGAGGATGGATTTAGCGTCCGGGAAATTATTGAGACGGCCAAAAAGGTCACCGGCAAAGATTTTAAGGTAGTTGAAGAAAAACGGCGTGCCGGCGATCCGGCAATCCTGATTGCCTCTTCAGCCAAGATCAAACAGGAACTGGGTTGGCAGCCTAAGCATAGTACGACCCAGGAAATAATTGCTACGGCCTGGAAGTGGCATATGGCGCATCCGGAAGGTTATACGCAAGCATAAATTTAGAGTTAGAAGCAGGTTGTGCAAACGGCCTGCTTATTTTTAAGTATAGGGAGACAAGAAACGGTATGCAATTAGTTGTTGCCAACCTGGCCAAGGCTTTTGGCGCCCAGGAAGTATTTAAAGATATCAGTTTTATGATTGAGAAGGGTGAACGGGTAGGATTGATCGGGGTTAATGGTAGTGGTAAATCTACTTTGGTCAACTGTCTCTTAAACCCGGACTGGGCAGATGGCGGTACGGTTAGTTTTGAACCGGGACTGCGGGTGGGACATGTAGAGCAGGGATTTGCCAGCATCAAGGATGAAAGCATCTGGGAATTTATGCTGCATTCCTGCCCGGAAATTTTACAGTTGCGGATCCGTTTGGCAGAGTTGGAAAAAGAAATTAGTACCGGTGCGGAAAATGTCTTGCAGGAATATGCCCGGACAACACAGCTATATGAGCATCTGGATGGTTACGGCTATGAGTCCAGGCTGAAGAGGGTTTTATTAGGCCTGGCCTTTCCGGAAGCAACCTGGGAGCACAATGCCCTGGAACTTTCCGGCGGCCAAAAGACCAGGATGATGCTGGCTGCGGCTTTGGTTAGCGCCCCGGATTTTCTAATTTTGGATGAACCGACCAATAATCTGGATATGCAGATGATGGAATGGCTGGAAGGGTATTTGCAGGAATTTAAGGGCGGATTACTGATTGTAAGCCATGACCGGGCTTTTTTGGACCATGTGACCACCAGGATCCTGGAAATGGAAAAGGGACACCTGCAATCTTTTACCGGTAATTATAGCCGGTATCTGGAACAAAAGGCGTTACAGGTAAAAACCGAAACCGCCGCCTATAATGCTCAACAGGATTTTATTGCGGCTCAGGAAGCCTATATCCTGCGTTTTAAAGCCGGTATCAAAAGTAAGATGGCACGTGGCAGGCAATCACGTTTGGATAGACTGGAACGGCTTGACGCCCCGGTAGAAAATGAAGAATTCAACCTGCGGCTGCCGCCGGCCACCGAAGCTGCCGAACGCATCTTGATCATGGAAGATTTGAACGTAGGTTACGGTAACCAGACATTACTCAAAGATTTGAACCTGACCTTGCGTCGTGGCGAAAAAGTGGCTCTTATCGGTCCTAACGGCACCGGAAAGACTACCTTGCTCAAAACCCTGCTGGGGTTATTGCCACCGTTGCACGGCAAAGCGCAAATCGGTAACCGGGTAAAGCTGGGGTATTTTTCCCAAAGTTATGAGCGGCTCAATCCCGAGCAGACCTTATTAGATAATTTTTTAAGCGAATATGGTTTGACTGATGAGCAGACCCGCTCGCTTCTGGGCGGAATGTTGTTTCACGGGGATGATGTCTTTAAAAAGATTGGTTCTCTAAGCGGTGGACAGAAGGCCAGGCTGGTGCTTTTAAAATTAGTACTGGATGGAGCCAATTGTCTGGTCCTGGATGAACCGACAAATCATCTGGACATCCTGGCAAAGGAAACGGTGGAAGCAGCCCTGGCAACTTTTAACGGTACGGTGCTGTTGGTCAGCCATGACCGGTACCTGGTTCAGGAAATAGCGGACAGGATTTGGGCTATCGAAGGTGACCAGGTCAAAGATTATAAAGGTGGTTGGAATTTTTATCAGGCAGAACAAGCTAAGATGACTGCCGTAGCTGCACAAGTCCCGGTGCCTCAACCAGCCGGGACAAGCACAACTACCGGCAGTACATCTCAAGATGCTACTTCTGCTAAGTGGGGAGCAGATCACGGCGGCAGGAAGGCGAAAAAAGCTACGCTGGTTCATCACAGTCCTCAGGAATTGCAAAATTTACTGGAGAAGGTAGAATTAAGTTTGAGAGAGCAGGAAGCCATGCTCAGCGTCCTGGATAAAAGAATCTCTATCCCCGAGAATCAGCTGGATTTAGAAAACAGCAGGCAGATGGCGACGGAACGGGAACAGTATGTCAAAACCATCGATACTCTTATGGAGCGCTGGGAAAACCTTTTAGAAGAGCAGGAGGCGAACCAGGATGAATGATAGTGATTATATGGAGATTGCGCTGGCAGAAGCCAGAAAAAGTGCTGAAGCCGGAGAGATACCTGTAGGTGCGGTTATCGTACTGGGTGGAGATATAATTGCCGTAGGTCATAATATGACGGTTTCCTGGTGTGATGCGACGGCGCATGCAGAGATGATTGCTATTAAAGAAGCCGGCCGTAGTAAACATGACTGGCATTTAAACGGTGCTACCCTTTATGTAACCATGGAACCTTGTCCCATGTGCTGTGGCGCAATCTTAAACAGCCATATCAAGCGGGTGGTTTTTGGCTGCCATGACAGCGAGATCGGCGGGGTGGAATCTGTTTTTAATATTTTGACCCACCCGTACCTGAACAGAGGCATCGAAGTCTTGGGCGGCGTTTTAGCAGGACCTTGCTCTCAACTGCTTAAAGATTTCTTTGACCAAAAGGTAAGAAGAAAATAAAAATTTACGTTTGGATTTGGTAAATAGATTTTTCTATGTTATAATATAAAAGTTCAAAATTTAATTGGAGCGGTATCGAAGTGGTCATAACGAGGCGGACTCGAAATCCGTTAGCCGTTCGCGGCACGTGGGTTCGAATCCCACCCGCTCCGCCAGAATTGTTTAAGCGTCCTCTTACTGGGGGCGCTTTTTTATATTCTGCTGAGGGAAGTTTTAAAAATATCGCATTAGCTGGCTCAAAAAATTTTCAAGAAAAGCAAATAAATATGGAGAGAGGGGTTATTTTTTTACAGGACTTGTGCTAAAATGATTTTATACTATTCTGGTATGAAACTGGGATAGGAAAAGAGGGGGAAAGATTATGAACAAGTATGTCAAACTATTGATTACGGCTGCACTTTGTGTGACTACATTAGCTGCCGTTGGTTGTGGCGGTAGTCAGAAGACAGGTGCTGTCGACAATTCTAAGCCGGTAAAGGTGGGAGTTAATCCCGGACCGCATGCTATTATCATGGATAATGTGAAAAAGCTGGCGGAGAAACAGGGATTGAAGATAGAGGTCGTAGAGTTTAGCGATTTCGTGACGCCGAATACGGCCCTAGCTCAGGGAGAAATTTGGGCTAACTGCTATCAGCATGAACCATTCTTAAAAGCAACCTTAAAAAAGGAACCCAAGTTTGATTTGGTCAAGGCCTTTAACACGGCTTTGTTCCCGATTAACATTTATTCCAAGAAAATAAAACCGGGCCAACCTATCCCTGACGGTGCTAAGATTGGTATCCCTAATGATCCTACCAACGGCGGTCGTTCTTTGCTGCTGCTGGCTAACCATGGCTTGATCAAGGTCAAGGATAGCAAGAATATCAGTACGACAATCCAGGATATTACGGAAAATCCTCATCATTATAAGATTATTGAACTGGAAGCAGCAGCAATTCCCAGGAGTCTGGATGACCTGGATTGTGCCGCCATTAATACAACTTATGCCATGAATGCGGGACTGGACCCTGCCAAGGATCCGATTGTCAAGGAAACGGCAGATTCCCTCTATGTTAATATTGTGGCTGTACGGAAAGATACGTTAAAGGATCCACGTCTGGAACAGTTTAAAAAGATTTATCAGTCCAAGGAAAATGCCAAGTTTATTAAGGATAAGTTCCCTGGTTCTGTTTATATCGGCTGGAAGGAATAAAGGGAAGGCTGTCATGGAGGATGTAGCTCAGCGTTTACAAGCAGTTTGGCAAAAACTACATGCGATGCCGGAACCGGCTTTTCGGGAAGTGAAGACAGCGGCTTATCTGGCAGCAGCTTTAAAGAAAGCGGGCTATCAGGTAACAGAACAAGTTGCAGGAACCGGAGTGGTCGGGGTGCTGGACAGTGGCAAACCCGGACCGGTGGCGGCTCTACGTACCGATATGGACTGCCTGCTGTTCAAACAGCCGGATGGTTCCATGCGGGGCGTACATGCCTGCGGACATGATGCTCATATGGCGATGGTGCTGGTAGCAGCGGAACGTTTGGCGGCGGCAGGGATTCCGTGCGGCAAGGTGAAAATCATCTGCCAGCCGGCGGAAGAAATCGGTCAGGGAGCTTTAGCGATGATGAAAGCCGGAGCCCTGGACGATGTGGATTATCTTTTTGGCCAGCATGTTATGCCCTTATCCATGGCTAAGTCTGGCGAAATAATTCCCTGCGTGCAGTGGACGGCCTGTACCTTGATTAGTGCTAGTTTGACGGGACAGGCGGCTCATGCCAGCCAGCCGCATCTGGGCATCAGTGCCCTGGATGCAGGTACGGCAGTGGTTAACGCCATCAATGCTTTGCATACGGATCCGCTGTTAGGCGGCAGTGTGAAGACTACTAAATTTCTGTCCGGGACGACACTCAATATTATTCCGGCTAAGGCGGAACTGGGCTTTGATTTACGCTCTACATCTAATAAGGAGATGGAAAAGCTAAGAGCCCGGGTTATGAGTACGGTCAAAGCCGTCGCAGCAGCGTACGGGGTCCAGGCGGAAACCAGGATTGAAGGTACCTGTCCGGCTTCGGAATATGATCAGAGCTTGGTAGAGCTTGCTCGCACCGCCATCAGGGAAGAAGTAGGCGAAGCCGGACTTTTACCGGCCAAGGCGACTACGGTAGGTGAAGATTTTAATTTTTATCCTTTGCAGCTGCCAAGATTAAAAACAGCTTTTCTGGGACTGGGCTGTGACCTGGGTCCAGGACTCCATGATCCGGAAATGCATTTTCAACATGAGGATATGGTACATGGTTGTAATGTTTTGTTTAGACTAATACAAAAAGCCTTGGTTTTATAGCAGGGCTATTGGAGGGGTTATACATGGTATGGGAGATGCCGCTGTATCTGGAGCCTGATTTTAGACAGGCTCGTTTTCAGGCGGCCCCGGATGTAAAGCTGGTGCCGGCACCTAAAAAAGGAGTGGCTCCGGATAATTATCATGCAATGTCTATTTTCCCGGAGTACTTTAAAGTAGAGGGAAAATGGCTCTTAGCAGCAGACAGCCGCATGGACTGCGTGGCTGTTTATAAACAGCAGAAAATCCAGGTGGTAGAATTTAGGAATCTGCACCAGGGTGATCTGGTTGTGGTTGGTAGAACCGAACAGGGTGAGAAAGGTATTTTTGTCCATTCCCGGGCTTTTGCGGTGGAAGAGGAAAGTCAGGACGTGTTTGCTTTCAGGCAGGGACGTTCCCGGGAAACATCTTATTCCCGTGATTACGATTCCATCTATGCGCTGCTGGAACATGAACAGAAATACGGTAAGATTATCTGGGTCCTGGGGCCGGCCTGTGCTTTTGATGCTCGTTCACGGCAGGCTTTTGCCAAACTGGTCCGGCACGGTTTTGTGGACGGATTGATGGCGGGCAATGCCCTGGCTACCCATGATTTGGAAGCCTCTTATTTGCGGACCGCCCTGGGACAGGATGTGTATACGCAAAAACTGGTGCCCCTGGGGCATTATAATCATCTGGATACGATTAATAAGGTACGGCTTTATGGCAGTATCCCTAATTTTATCCGGCAGGAACATTTGCGCGATGGTATCATGGTGGCCTGCGAGGAGAAAAAAATTCCCTATGTACTGGTAGGTTCCATCCGTGATGACGGGCCGCTGCCGGAAGTTTACGGTGACGTGTATGCCGGTCAGGATGCCATGCGGAATATGCTTAGGGAGGCAACCACAGTGATCTGTATGGCTTCCATGTTGCATACGATTGCTACCGGGAATATGTTTCCGTCCTATAGACTTAAAGAAGGCAAGGTGCGTCCTACTTTCTTTTATTCGGTAGATATCTCGGAATTCGCGGTGAATAAATTGCGGGACCGGGGCAGTTTATCGGTGAAAACCATCGTGACGAACGTACAAGATTTTATTGTCAACGTCAGCCAGGGTGTCTGCCGCGATTAAAACCAGATGTAGATAAATAGAAAACCGCTCAGCCTTTTGATTTGCAACCTAAATGTTAGACAAAATAACATATGGAGGCGCACTTCAATCAGGTTAGAGTGGTTTTTTACGCATAAAAAATGCCGCACCATAAAATGGTACGGCAAAAATTTTTGTGGTACGCCCGGAGGGAATCGAACTCTCGCACACGGCTCCGGAGGCCGCTGCTCTATCCACTGAGCTACGGGCGTATATTGGGTACGCAAGTTATTATAGCATAGAATGGTAGGAAGGGCAAATATTTGTTATAATATTTTTAAATAAATTAGTCCTTGGGAGTGAGAACACCACCAAATGATGAAATATTTTAGCAAAGTTTGTGTACTCGTGGTATAATAACTTCTGTTATATTTAGGAGGACGAAGATGATTAGTGTTAAGGATAAGGTGCGTTTCGTGGAAACCGATATGATGGGCGTAGCGCATCATGCTAATTACCTGCGCTGGTTTGAGATGGGCAGGGTCGCTTATTTGCGGGCCTGTGGTATTAGTCTGTTAGAACTGCTGGCGGAAGGTATTGTTTTTCCCATTACAGAGGTAAACGCTAAATATAAGAATCCGCTGACTTTTGATGATGAATTTGAGATTCAGGTGACCATGCAAGATTTAAACAAGGCCAAGATGGATTTTGCGTATAAGGTCATCCGGAGTAAAGACCAGGCCGTTTGCGTGGAAGGAATGACACGCAACCTGTTTACCAGTAAGGACGGCAAGATTATCCGTTTGCCGGCGCAATGGTTTGACAAGATAAAAAAATTAGCCGACCAGGATAAGATGCAGGCATAAATTTTCTGCTCAGGCAGGCATATAATTATGAGGTGAAGAAAATGGATTATAAGATTGTAACCGTGCCGACACGGATTCTGACACATCATGACAATATCTGTGATGCGATCAATGAATTCGGTAAAGGAAAGTTTGGCCCTAACGATGTTATTTGTGTGGCGGAAAGCGTGGTGGCTATCACTCAGAACCGGGCCGTACGTTGTGAAGATTTTAAGCCAACCCTGCTGGCTAAGTTCTTATGTCGCTTATTCCCGTCTAAGGGGAGTTTGAGCGGTTGGTACAGCATGCAGTCCTTACTGGATGCGGAAGGTAGTGCCCGTGTGGTCAGCGCCGTTATTATCGGTGGCATTGCGAAAATTTTTGGCAAGCCCGGCGTCTTTTATGAGCGGGCCGGTGAACAAGCCCGTTTGATTGATGATGTTACCGGGACGATGCCTCCTTACGATAAACATATCGTTTATGGCCCCTCCCAACCTAACAAGGTAGCAGCCGCTATTAAAGAAGCTACGGGTGCTTTTGGCGCTGCCGTGGCTGATGTCAATGATTTAAAGCGTGCGGCGGTCATCGGTACTTCGGCCGGCGTAGATGCGGATAAGGTAGCCCAGATCCTGATTGATAACCCGTTTGGTAATGGCAGCGAAAGAACACCTATCTGTATTATCAAGGATTATCATAAATAAGGAGGCAGGAAAAGTATGTGGATGCTTGTAGGAATTATTGTTATCCTAATCATTATCGCTGTGGTGGCTTTAGGCGCTTTTATTAATAAACAGGGCCAGGAAGAGATTGTTTTTTACGTGGAGAAAAGAACGCCTGTAAGATTGGTGGCGGCCACTAGCGAGCAGATTAAATTTGAATTGGATGTTCCTTTTGCCAATGTCGGCCGGGAGGAAGGCATTATCATGGACGCTTACGTGCGCCCTTACGTTTGCGTGGAGCAATATGACGGAGCGTTGCTGCGCGGCAAGGTGAACCTGAAAGCTAAGCCTCGTGAAGATGATTACTTTGAGGCCATGCTGGTACCGCCTAATACTCATGATACCTTGACTTTAAAATTTGAACTGACACCGCTTAAGGCTAAAGATGCCAAGGCGGCGGCAGCAGGTATGCCGGATATTGATGTGGCGCTTTATGTAGAAGAGCGCGGCCGTACGGAATTATACCGGACGAAGAAAATTATTACCTTAACTTCGGCTGATTTCCAAAGTTTACTAACCAAATAAGTGGTGTCAGGGGCAGGTTGCTGAGCAACCTGCTTCTTTTTTTATGGGAAAAGACATCTGATGGCAGGAATTTTACCTAAAATTATGGAATATTAAAAAATACTAAGTTTTGGCAGGTACCACGGGAGCCAAAGGCAGGAGGACGCCACATGTTATTGGGAATTGATGTGGGCGGGACATTTACTGACGCCGTTATCATTAAGGATGCAAAGATTTTGGCCCTGGGAAAATGTACGACTACGCACGGTGCAGTTTTGCACGGCATCCTGGCCGCCTTGGACAAGGTGCTGACCGGTTATGATCCGGCGCAGATAAAACGGGTAGTTATTTCTAGTACCATTGTTACCAACGCCTTGACTGAAAATAAGATTGACCCAGTTTATTTAGCCGTTATGCCCGGACCTGGTATGAATGTGGAAAAAAGCTTCCCGATTCCGCCGCAAATACTGAAGGGCTATGTGGATCATCGGGGTAAAGTGGTCGCGGTACCGGATGTGGAACACTTGCAAAAGCGACCAGGAGTAGCGGCGGCAGCTATTTCCGGTAAATTTGCCGTGCGCAACCGGCAGAATGAACAACTTGGGGCTCAGGTTTTGCGTGAACTGGGATATCAGTATGTTTTTCAGGGTTCCGGGTTAAGCGGGGAACTTAATTTTGTCCGGCGTACTAATTCTGCCTATTTTGCAGCGGCGGTAGCCAGAATTTTTCAGGAGTTTTGTTCTCAGGTCAGGATTAGCCTGGCACAACGGCAGATTACTGCGCCTGTACAAATTTTGAAAGCAGATGGCGGTACCCTGCCTTTAGAAGAGGTGGCCTTGATGCCGGAAGAAAGCATTTTTACCGGTCCTGCTGCCAGCGTCCTGGGCATCATGGCTTTGACGCCACCGGTACAAGATAGTATCTCTCTGGACGTAGGTGGGACTACGACGGATATTGCCTTCTGGGAAAATGGCAAACCATTGCTGGCTCGACACGGAGCCAGGATTGGCAAATATAATACCGCAGTACGTGCCTTTCATATGCGTTCTGTGGGGATAGGCGGCGACAGCGTAATCTGCAGGGTCGGGGCAGAATTTACAGTGGGTCCGGAGCGAAGCGGGCCTTCTATGGCTGTGGGCGGAACAGCACCAGCTCTGGCAGATGCACTGGTAGTTCTGGGACAAGTAAACTATGGCGACCGGCAACTTGCCGCAAAAGCTATGCAAAGTTTTGCCAGGGAAGGGGAAACCATTACCTGGGTGGCTGAGCAAATCGTGAAGGCAGCTTTGGAAGTGATTGAGCGGGCTATTCAGGATATGCTCTACCAGTGGAGTATTCAGCCGGTATATACGGTGAACGATGTCCTGAAGGGAACGGCTTTTAAACCCCGGGCCTTAATAGGGGTAGGCGGCGGTGCTCCGGGGTTGATTAATTTGCTGGGGGAACGTCTCCATCTGCCGGTACAGGTTCCCTCCGGAGCCATGGTTGCCAATGCTGTAGGCGCAGCTTTAGCTCGTCCTACTTTGCGGGCTTCCTTGCGTGCCGATACTACGGAAGGTTATTATCTTATCCCGGAAAGCGGTCAGCGGCAAAAGCTGCCGCAGAATTTCGATAAGCAGCAGGCACATGAGCTGTTGGAACAGTGGCTTAATACGGAATGTGACCGTCTGGGATTGACACATCAGCATTGCGAAGTTGTGGCCGAAGAGTCCTTTCATACTTTGCATGCCTCCCGTGAAACCGGTGAGATTATCTATGTGGAGATGCAGTTGCAACCGGGTATCTTTTACCGTGTACAGGGAGAGGAGGCCGCCTTATGACCAAACAGTTAGGTCTGGTATTCTTTCCGGCCTTTGATTGGATGATCAGACCCGGCCATCCGGAACGGCAGGAACGTTTACTTTACACCAGGGACCAATTGCAAGAGGAGGGTATCTTTGATTTGCCATCTATCCGGGAGTACCGGCCGCGGCTGGCGACAATCCGGGATTTGCAGCGCGTCCATGTAGGGGTACCCTCAATCAGAAAGCTGATTACTCCGGCGCATTTAGCTAGTGCCGGCGGCTGTCTTACGGCTGCCGATGCAGTGATGCACGGCGAGGTGGAACGGGCTTTTGCCCTGGTACGTCCGCCCGGACACCACGCTATGCGGGTAGTCCATGGTATCCGCGGTTTTTGTACCATCAATATTGAAGCCATCATGGTAGAATATTTGCGCAGTGTCTACAATATTAAAAAAATGGCGGTGGTGGATACAGATGTGCATCATGGCGACGGCAGCGCTGATATTTTTTATCACGATCCTGATACGCTGTATATTTCTTTTCATCAGGATGGCAGAACTTTATATCCTGGCAGTGGCTTTCCGGAAGAGGCCGGCAGTCCGGGAGCCTGGGGTACGAATATCAATCTGCCGCTGCTGCCTACGACGGGTGATGCCGGTTTGCACCGTTTGTATGATAATCTGATTACCAGAATACTGGAAGAGTTTCAGCCGGAACTGATCTTAAACAGTGCCGGTCAGGATAATCATTTTAGTGATCCCCTGGCCTCAATGATGGTTACGGCCAAAGGTTATGCCAGGCTGGCTGACAAGTTAAAGGCAGATTTGGCGGTACTGGAAGGCGGATATAGTGTGGAAGCAGCTTTGCCGTACGTTAATACCGGCATTATCCTGGCGATGGCCGGACTGGATTACAGTAAGGTGGTGGAGCCGGACCAGAGTGCTTTGCGGCCCCAGGATCCGCGTTGTGAAAAACGTATCGATCAGTTGATTGAGCAGGTGGGCGAGCTGTGGGACCACCGGTTGGAAAAAGGTGCCGAGTTGAGGCATCGTTGTGGCGGTACCTGGAACCGGAATAAAAGTATTTATTATGATGAGGAAGGAATCCTGGAGCGCCAGTTGGAAACTGAACATTATTGTACCCGCTGCCACGGCTATCTGACCATCAGCAGCGAAGCTGAGAATACCCGCTTCGGCAACCAGAACGCATTTATCGTTACCCTGTACCGGGATATGTGCCCGTCCTGTCGGGCAAAGGCCAGGGATGAAGCTTTGCGTGCCAAAAAAAGCAAACAGTGGCAATATGTTTTGGTGCAGGATATTGCCACGGGTGAGGTAGAAAGACTATAATAGGCTTATAAGGATTACTTTGTGTAAACAGATTAAAAATTAGGAAAGGGTAAGGCCGCTAATATGGATGAGATTGTGATTGCAACACATAACCCCGGTAAAGTTGAAGAGTTTAAAACGTTGATGCAGGAACTGCATCTTAATTTTAAGTGCCTCAGTGATTTTCCGCCGGTAGAACCCCCGGAAGAAACTGGTCGCACCTTTGCGGCCAATGCGAAATTAAAAGCCGTGTATTATGCCAAGGCGCTCAATGCTTTTTGTCTGGCTGATGACAGCGGCTTGGAAGTGCGTGCCCTGGATGGGGCTCCCGGCGTACGCAGTGCCAGATATGCCGGGGAAGAAGCTACTGACAAGGAAAATAATGATTTCCTGTTGCAACAGATGAAGTTTCAGGTGAAACGGACCTGTCGTTTTAGGTGCGCCCTGGCCGTAGCTAATCCTCAGGGAAAAATTTTAGCTGAAGCGGATGGTTCTTGTGACGGAATGCTTTTACATGAACCTTTAGGCGAACTGGGTTTTGGTTACGATCCTTTGTTCTGGTCTACGGAATTGCACAAGGGAATGGGCGAAGCCACTCCGGACGAAAAAAATAAAGTCAGTCATCGTGGCAAAGCTATCCGGAAACTGATGAGCATGTGGAAGAAGATTAAGTAAACAACCTGATGCTGGTAAGTCGGAAATTTTAGTAAGGAGCAGTTGACATAGATGAAGATAGGGGTAACAGGTGATACTCATGGCAGTGTGCCGGCTATCCGCCAGGTACTGCAAAAAACTGTACCGGTAGAACAGTGGCTGCATACCGGAGACTATGCTCATGATGCCAATATTTTAGCCACCAGTACCGGTTTACCCGTAGTAGCGGTACGTGGTAACTGTGATGGGTGGGAAAGTCCGGCTAAGGTGGATGCGTTCCTGGAGTTTGCAGGTTTTAAGGTCTGGCTGACTCACGGCAATAAATATTTGCGGAACGGCGGCGTAGAAGAGCTGGCCTGGTGGGGGCGGAAGTTTGAGGTGGATGTGGTAGTTTTTGGGCACACCCATGTGCCGCTGGTAGAAGAAAAGGCCGGCGTGCTGCTTTTCAATCCAGGTAGTCCTGCTTTACCGCGGGGTGGTTTTCCTTCCAGCTTTGGTATCCTGACCCTGAAAGCGGGACAAAAGCCGGCAGGAGAAATATGTTTTCTAAAAAAAACTGGCGCTGACAGATCTTGGTTCTGAACATTTTGTGAAAAACTATAAGAACCTCTTGTCAGGTCAGGCAACTAATAGTACAATAAGTATATACGTTTTTAGTGTAGCGTATGCTAATCTAACAATGGCGTTAAGAGAAAGGGGTTTTGGATGATGGCTACTTTAGGTGAAGAGTCCTTAAAACTGCATTTGGAACATCATGGTAAACTGGAAATGAACTGCAAGGTGCCGCTAAGGAACGGGCATGACCTGGCAGTAGCGTATACACCTGGCGTGGCTGAGCCTTGCAAGGTGATTAAACCTAACAAGGATTTATCTTTTGAATATACCTGCCGCGGCAACATGGTAGGTATCTGTACCGATGGTACCCGTGTCCTGGGACTGGGGAATATCGGACCGGAAGCCGCAATGCCGGTTATGGAAGGCAAAGCAGTTTTGTTTAAGAGTTTTGGTGATGTGGATGCTATTCCGGTCTGCATTGATGAAAAAGATCCGGATAAATTTGTCGCGATTGTCAGAGCTTTACAGCCCAGCTTTGCAGGTATCAACCTGGAAGATATTTCTTCTCCCAAGTGCTATGACATTGAGGATAAGCTGAAGAAAATTTGTGATATCCCTATTTTCCACGATGATCAGCATGGCACAGCCATTGCTTGTGTCAGCGCGGTGATGGGTGCTTTAAGGTTTGTCAAGAAAGATATCAAGACAGCTAAGATCGTGGTTAATGGTTCCGGCGCTGCCGGCAGCGCTATCGGCAGACTTCTGGTTAGCATGGGTGCCGAGAACCTTATCATGATGCTCCATGATGGCGCGCTCTATGATGGTTGCAAATCTCATAAGCCTTTGGACAGAATTCAATTAGCACTGGCCAAGGTGACCAATAAAAAGAAAGTACAAGGGCAACTGGCGGATATCGCTAAGGGTGCCGATGTCCTGATTGGTGTTTCTGCTCCCGGTGTCTTCACCCCTGAGATTATGAAATCTATGGCTAAGGATGCCGTTGTCTTTGGTTTGGCTAACCCCGTGCCGGAAGCTATGTACGATGTAGCCAAAGCGGCAGGTGTACGCGTGGCTGGTACCGGCCGCAGCGACAGCCCTAACCAGGTCAACAATGTCAATGTTTTCCCGGGCGTGTTCCGTGGTGCCATTGATGTGCGGGCTCGTGAGATTAACGAGGCTATGAAGGTGGCAGCAACGAAGGCCATCGCTAATTTAATTGCGGATGAAGATTTGCGCGAGGATTACGTAGTACCGGAAGCTTTTGATAAACGAGTGGCACCGGCAGTAGCTGCAGCAGTTGCTAAGGCTGCCATTGAAACCGGCGTGGCACGTGTGAAGATAGATCCGGAAGTAGTCAGAGCTAATACACTGAAGCGTCTGGCCGCTCACCATAGATAAGTTTAGACTGACAGTTATTGCAGTCTGGAGGACCACGGATTGCACCGTGGTCCTTTTTTTGCGAGGAGGTAGAACAATGCGTGAAGTTAATGTAAAACAAGTTGCGGAGGCAGTGGCAAAATGTTGTATGGATTCCTGCTACTATCTGCCGGAAGGCGTGCTGGCAAAATTAAAAGCAGGTCAGAAGACTGAGGTATCACCTTTAGGCCGCCAAGTTCTGGGTACGATCATTGAAAATGCGGAACTGGCTAAGAGAAAAGCGGTACCGCTGTGTCAAGATACAGGATTGACCGTGGTATTTATTAATATCGGTCAGGAAGTTCACTTCACGGGTGGCGATTTGGAGGCAGCCATTCATGCAGGCGTAGCGAAGGGCTATACTGAAGGATATCTCCGTAAATCTTCTGTGGATGATCCGTTATTCTTGAGAAAAAATACCGGCGATAACACGCCGGCGATTATTCATGCCAGGATTGTTCCCGGTGACAAGGTGCATATCATCGTCAGCCCTAAAGGTTGCGGCAGCGAGAACATGGGCGCCTTAAGAATGTTAAAACCGGCTGACGGAGTGGACGGCGTAATCAAGTTCGTCCTGGAAACGATTACCAATGCCGGCTCTAATCCCTGTCCTCCGGTCACGGTGGGTATCGGTATCGGCGGCAACATGGAACGAGCTGCAGAACTGGCCAAGTTCTCCTTGACCCGTCCCATCGGTGAGCATAATGCTAATCCTAAATATAGGGAATTGGAAGAAAAGTTGCTGGAACTGGCCAATAAAACAGGTGTGGGTCCTTCTGGTCTGGGCGGCAGTACCACGGCCTTAGCTGTGAATATTGAATATGCGCCTACCCATATTGGCGGTCTGCCTTGCGCCGTCAATCTGAATTGCCATGCCGCTCGTCGTGCGGAAGCAGAAATTTAGGAGGAAAAGACCATGACTAATGCTGAGATAAAAAAGATTCAAGCACCGCTGACGGAAGAGACGATTAAAAATCTGCATGCCGGTGATTTTGTGCAGATTACCGGATATATTTATACTGCCAGGGATGCGGCCCATAAAAGGATGTATGAAGCTTTAGGGAGAGGTGAGAAGCTGCCCTTCGATATCCGGAACCAGATTATTTATTATGTAGGGCCCACGCCGGCTAAACCCGGTGAAATTGTGGGCAGTGCGGGGCCGACTACTAGTGGCCGTATGGACAAGTATACGCCTACCATGATTGAACAGGGCATGCGCGGTATGATTGGTAAGGGACTGAGAAATCAGGAAGTAATTGAAGCTTGTAAAAAATATCATGCGGTTTATTTTGCCGCTATTGGCGGCGCTGCCGCTGTTATTGCTCAGTCTATCAAAGGTGAGAAAATGATTGCTTATGAGGATCTGGGACCGGAAGCCATCCGGAAATATACGGTTGTGAATTTCCCCGCTATCGTGGCGATTGATATCGAAGGCCGTGATTTTTACAGGGAAGGCGAAGCCAAGTACCGTCAACTTTAAGAACACGGTAGTTAAGGAAAGGGGTCAAGGAGATGGAACTATCAGTTTTGTGGAAGTTGTCCTACGGTATGTACGCTATCGGTACTTTAGACGGTACCAGGCCTACTGGTTGCATCGTGAATACGGTGGCCCAGATTACCAGTACGAATCCGGTGATTGCTGTCAGCATGAATAAAAATAATTTTACCTATGAGGCTATTAAAAAAACAGGACGGTTCACCGTTTCTATCCTGACGGAAAAGACGGCGCCCAACGTAATTGCTAAACTGGGATTCTGCAGCGGCAGGGATACGGATAAGTTTGACGGTAAGGATTTTGCCTGGAAGGCACTAGACGGCTTGCCGGTAGTCAAAGATAATTGTGCTGGGCATCTGGTAGCGGAGGTCTTGAGCATGACCGAGGTGGAAACGCACTATATTATCCTGGCCCGGGTTAAGGATGCCCAGCCTTGCACTAACTTTGCCCCTATGACTTATAAATATTATCATGAAGTCATTAAGGGCAGCGCACCCAAGAATGCGCCCACGTATCAGGCATCGGCGGCACAAAAAACTACAAGCGGCAGCACCACGGAAAAGTGGGTTTGTAGCATCTGTGGTTATGTGTACGAGGGTGACTTGACCAAGGAACCGGCAGATTGGGTCTGCCCGATTTGTAAGCAACCTAAAAGCAAGTTTGTGAAGCAGTAAACTCGTTGCCTGCATCAAAGCTCTTCCTGTTTTTTAACAGGGAGGGCTTTGCTTTTTGTTCACTTAACCTTCAGCATGAACAATGATATAATAAAGATATAAATACGTAAGACTAATTTGTAAAGCGAGGTGCAGGTCATGCCTAATTATGCAGAGGCACAGGAAGTACTTTACCATATCGGTATTTCAAAGAACATGATTAAAAATGCTAAGTACGCTTTGTTACCTGGGGACCCGGGGCGGGTGGAAGGATTGGCGAAAGCGTTAGGCCCGGCAGAGTTTGTAGGCTGTCACCGGGAATTTACATCCTGGCTGGCTACAGTTCAGGGCCAACCGGTGCTGGTGATCAGTACGGGTATGGGTTGCCCTTGCGTTTCTATCGCCATGGAAGAACTGGCCCGGCTGGGTGTTACCCATTTTATCAGGGTGGGAACGACGGGCAGCCTGCAGGAAAAGTTAAATCTGGGTGATGTGGTAATCAGTAAAGCGGCCGTCAGGACGGACGGTGCTTCTAAATGTTACGCACCGGTAGAATATCCGGCCGTGGCAGATTTGGATATTACCTTGGCCCTGCGGCAGGCTGCCGAAGAGTTACAGGTGCCGCATCAAGTGGGAATTACGGTAACGACGGACAGCTTTTGGCCGGGGCAGGAACGATATGATAGTTTTACCGGTTATGTTCCACGGGCTTTACAGGGTACGCTCCAGGAATGGCAGAAATTAGGATGCAGTAATTTTGAGATGGAAGCAGCAACTTTATTCGTAGTGGCAAACACCTTTGGCCTCAAAGCCGGCGCCATCTGCGGCGTGGTAGCTAAACGGACAGATAGTGAAGCGGTAGCGGCTCCAGCTGTTTATAAACAAGCGGAAGAAAGATTTCAAAAGGTGGCCAAAAGGGCTTTAGAGATTCTCATCAAGGAAGGTCGATAACATGGCAAAAGTAATAATTGCACTTTTAGATTCTTTTGGGATTGGTTATACTCATGATGCGGCAGCTTTTGGAGATAAGGGCGCGGATACATTAGGTCATATTGCGGACTGGTTCCCTAAAAATTTGCAAGATGCCGCCGGCAAACCCCGTTATTTAACCTTACCGCACCTGGCGGAGATGGGTCTGGAAAAAGCCCATGAACTTAGTATGCACACAGAATTGGTACATCCGCTGGGAGCGGCCAGGGTCAGTGGTGCTTATACTTGTGCCGAAGAGGTAAGTCATGGCAAGGATACCTTAAGCGGCCACTGGGAAATTGCCGGGGTACCAGTCTTATTTGACTGGGGCTATTTCCCGGATAAACCGCATTGTTTCCCGCCGGAACTGGTGCAGCAAATTATTACCCAGGGGAAGCTGCCAGGTATTTTGGGAGAAAAGCATGCTTCCGGGACAGTAATTATTCAAGAACTGGGCGAGGAGCATATGCGGACGGGTAAGCCTATCGTGTATACTTCGGGAGATAGCGTGCTCCAAATTGCCTGTCACGAAGAAACATTCGGGTTGGAAAATTTGTATGCCCTGTGCCGCTTGTGTTATCAGTTAGTACAGCCTTATAAGATTGCCAGGGTTATTGCCAGACCTTTCATCGGCAAGAAAGCGGGAGAGTTTGTCCGTACCGCTAACCACCGCCATGATTTTGCCGTGCCGGCTCATGAGCCTACCTTGCTGGATAATATCGTGGCGGCGAAGGGAAGCGTTTATGCCATCGGCAAGATTGCTGATATTTTTGCGCACCGTGGTATTACCAAACATTACCCGGCTGCCGGGCTGGATAAAATTTTTGACGCTACGCTGCAGGCGGTGCGGGAAGCTCCGGAACGGAGCCTGGTCTTTGCTAATTTCGTTGATTTTGACAGCAGTTATGGCCACCGGCGTGATGTCAAGGGTTATGGCGAGGGTCTGGAATATGTGGACGGGCGTTTGTCGGAATTGTGGAAGCTGATGCGTCCGGATGATATCCTGCTTGTTACGGCAGACCATGGCTGCGATCCTACCTGGAAGGGAACAGATCATACCCGGGAAAAGATTCCTGTTTTGTTTTACGGTCCCAAACTCCATGCCAAAAGTTTAGCGCCGCTCCATACCTTTAGCGATATAGGGCAGACATTGGCAGCCTATCTACAGGTTAAACCTTTAGGACATGGACAGGTCATTGATATCTTTTAGGAGGTTATCATGAAAAAAACTTGGCTGAGTGTTTTACTGGCAGTTTGTTTACTATTTTCCTGGGGACTGGCCCAGGCGGCGGAGCAAGTGCCTGCTGGTAGTACTGCGGCACCATCTGCAACCACAGAAAAGGTACCGGCTGCAACTGCGGATAAACCCGCTTTTGCCATTGAGGACAGGCCTACGTATTTTTTAATCTATGATCAGAGCGGCGCGATGAACAGCAGTATCTATCGCAGCTGGCGCCAGATGGTTAAAACTGTTTATCATTTTCCAACTTATAAAATTATCGAAGATGCAGACCAGGTACGGCAGAATGTGCGTGCCAGCTTAAGCGGCAGACCGGATCAACAGGAACTGGCAAGAATAGCGGGTGAGGTTAAGGCAGAAGTACTGGTCATCGTTGTCGTGCACAGTATGTATGAAAGGATAGAATCCGGCTATATCGGCGGCGGCTGGTGGGATGATGATGGCCCGGAAAGCTATGTCCGGACAGTTGCCGATGCTGATTTGTATGCCTATAACGCTGAAGGGCAAAAATTCGCCAAGAAAAATGTCCGTGAGTATAATGTTAAGGATTTAGGAACCCAGGAACATCCGGAAGATACCATTAAGTGGGCACTGGCCAAGATGCTGACCAGGATGGAAGGCAAACCGGAAATTTAAGTTTTCAGGAAGTATTTCCGGGTAAGGTTGTTGTTTCACCCTTGCTTAAAATGTTTTCTGGTAGTATAGTGTTACTACTAACTTGTGGGGGGAGGGTAAGACTATGTTCGATTACCGTAAAGCAACATTTGATGATGTGGAAGCCATCCATAAATTATGTAATCACTATGCTGCCCAAAATTTGATGCTGCCCAGATCACGTAATAGTATCTATGAAAATTTGCGTGATTATGTGGTAGCTATCCAGGATGGCCAGGTAATTGGTTGCGGGGCGGTACATTTTGTCTGGAACCGTCTGGCGGAGATTCGTTCGCTGGCGATTGATCCTTCCCTGGTTAAGTCCGGTATCGGCAGGGAAATTGTGAGCCGCCTGGAAAAGAATGCCCAGGAACGTGGCACTAAGATGTTTTTTACGCTGACCTATCAGCCGGGCTTTTTCCAAAAATGTGGTTATACTTCTTCTGATAAGGAGAAACTGCCGCAAAAGGTCTGGAAGGAATGTGTTTATTGTCCACAGTATCCCTATTGTAACGAACAAGCTCTGGTAAAGATTTTGCCAGGCTACGAAGCACCCGAAAATAAATTGATTTAAGAAACTAAAAATAAGGAGTACAGAAGTTAAAACTTCTGTACTCCTTTTGTGTAGCTTGTTTAATGTACGGCAACCACGACGGAGCCTTAAGCTCTCCAGGCGCAGTGCCTGGTGGCACCGCTGTATTTATTGAGCCGGAAGGAACCTTTTAAGGCGGCGGCAATAAATTTTTCTGTGGCCGCCATGGCTTCTTGTACGGAAAGGCCTTTGGCCAGACCGGCCGTGATACCGGCGGAGAAAGTACATCCGGCTCCCTGATTGAAGCAGCCTGTAATCTTGGCATGCTTGTTGATGGTAAAAGTTTTACCGTCATAGATTAAATCCAGGGCTTGCTGACCGGGGAAACGTTCGCCGGCTTTCATGATGATGTATTTGGCGCCCAGTTCCTTGATCCGTCCTGCGGCTTCCTGCATCTCGGCAAGGGTGGCAACTTTAGGCATTCCAGCCAGATAAGCGGCTTCGATGGTATTCGGCGTAATGACATCAGCACGCTTTACCAGTACTTTCTTGATAGCAGCGGCAGCTTCCGGGACCATGATGGTCTCAATACCTTTGCAGACCATGACAGGATCGATGACCACATTCTTGAGCTGGTACTTATCAATGGTTTGGGCAACCAGTTCTACTAAATCAGCGCTGCCCAGCATACCGGTCTTCATGGCATCGGAACCAATGCCGTCACAAATAGTGGTGATTTGCTTTTCAATAACATCCAGGGCGATAGGGTAAATTTCATGGGCCCATTCTTTTTTGGGATTCTGAGCGACGATACAGGTTAACGCGGTCATGCCGTAGACTCCCATTTCCTGAAAGGTCTTTAAATCTGCTTCCATACCGGCGCCACCGCTGGTATCAGAGCCGGCAATAGTCATAGCTTTATACATGGTGTTCATGTTTTTTCCTCCTTCAGGGATTCAACCATAAAGATATTAGTTAAATCTGTACTTGCATTATAACAGAAATTAACAAAAAATAAAAAGACAGTTTGTAGTTATTTAGACTGTTTGTGTTTTTTATTTGCCGGTACCGGATCGGCAAGTTTTTTCGGGTAACCTTAGTTTGACAAAAACAGGGAGATATTATATAGTTAAGAAGCCCTGTGGTATCACCCGGGGCCTTATTTTGAACATATCCTTTCCCAAGGATTTATAATTGGGTAGTATGGAGGCAGACGCATGCTTTATGTGATTCAAATGCTGCTATCCGTTTTTTTGGTCTGGTCTCTTTTGGTTGCTATCATCGGTACTTTTACTAAGACCAGGGAAGTTCAGGCTCAGGGAACGGCCACGGACTTTTCCTATGCCATTATTATTTGTGCGCATAATGAAGAAAACGTCATCAGCAACTTGCTGACTTGTTTACAGGCACAAACTTATCCTCAGGATAAGTTTCACATTTTCTTGTTGGCGGATCATTGTACTGACAAGACGGCAGAGCTAGGCAGGAACTTTCACCAGGTTACGGTCTGGGAACGCAACGAAGGTGTACGGAGCGGTAAAGGCGCAGTTTTAAACTGGGGCATTGCCAAGATTAAAGCGGCTTATCCGGCTGCTTTTGATCACATGTTGATTTTTGATGCAGATAATGTGATTGGTAAAAATTTCTTGAGCACCATGAATCAGTATTTTGCTCAGGGTGCAGAGATCGTTACCGGTAAAAGGGTGGCCCAGAATCCTTTTGCGTCCCTGGTTAGTCAATGGTATACCTTATACTGGTGTATTATTAATGCTTTATACAATAGACCCCGGTTTAAGTTAGGTCTGTCTTCTATGCTTTCCGGTACCGGCTTTGCTTTTAGCTGCAGACTTTTGGAAGCTGAAGGTTGGAAGACCTATAGTCTTTCAGAAGATATTGAGTTTTCCTGTCAGCAGATTTTAAAGGGACACCGGGTGGATTTTGCGGAAAAGGCATTATTCTATGACGAACAGCCGACCGATTTTAAAGTAATGGCAGTACAACTGAGCCGCTGGTGCACAGGTGGTTACCAGATTGTGAAAGGTTATTTTCATACCTGGTTAAAACTTTACTGTCGCCAACCTTCTTTTCGCTTACTGGATTTATTTATGGCTCTAGGGTTTACCGTTATCCTGGGTATTGTGGCTATCTTTTACATCCTGCTGGCTCTGGGCCTCCTGGCGGAGGGTGATATCAGTATCCTTTTTGCCCCGGCAGTGTTTATGTATCTGGCAACCTGCTGCGTGGGTTTAGCGGCAGCTTATCTGGATGGCTGGCCGCTGGCAAAGTTATGGGCCGGTGTGCTGACATTTCCCATCTTTTATATTACTTTATCCTTAGTCAGCTTGTGGGCACTTTTCTTCCCCCAGCGGGAATGGGTGAACATCGTCCATAAGGGAACTTCTGATTTACAGTCTCAGGTTAAGTTAAAGGTCACCCGATAAAAATAATTCAGCTCATAAAAATAGTACAGGCAGGAAATCCGTACGGATTAGCTTGCCTGTACTATTATTTTGTGGTTAGCGTTCGTTAGAAACTAGCCAGACTATAAAAGACTAAACCTAAAATACCTGAGGCCAGTAAAGTTTTGATAGTCCCGACTTTCTTGGAATGAACGGCAGCCAGGGATAAAGCGAAGATGAGCACGCCGATCTTGTTGGTATCACTAACAGCTATCGGAAGTTTTTCCTTATCCCATAAGGCTAGCAGCAAAATACCGACACCGGCGCTGGCAATCAGGGCTACCACCGCAGGGCGGAGTCCGTTTAAGATACCACGGATGGCACCGACATCACCATATTTATAGTAAAGATAAGCCAGGATCAAGATAATGATTAGCGAAGGAAAAACAAAACCGGCGGTAGCGGCGATACTACCGGGAATGCCATCTACCCTGGTACCGACAAAGGTGGCGGCGTTGATACCGATAGGACCAGGCGTCATCTGGGAAATTGTAAAAATATCAACAAATTCCCGCATGGTCAGCCAGGCATGTTTTTCTACAACCTCGGCCTGGATTAAAGGCATGGAGGCATAACCACCGCCGATACAGAAAAGCCCTACCGTGGCGAAACTCAAAAACAATTCCCATAAGATTAACATCTGTCCACCCCCTAGTTGTACACCGGTTTTTGCATGAAGGCTAAACCGATGAACGCATCCACGAGGATGATATACATGATGTTGATGTCAAAGATATAAGAAGCCACGAAGGAACCGAACATGATCAGGATAGGTAAAAGCAGTTTCTTGCGGCACTGTTTTAAGACCAGGTCGAGCACCACATCCAGGATAACGGCTGCTACGCCGCATTGCATTCCTTTTAAAACCATTTGTACATACTGGTTGGCGGCAAAAGCCGTATAAAATTGGGAAACAATAGTCAGCGTGATAAGCGGCGGCAAAACCGTGCCCAGCAAGGTGGTCAAAAGCCCCTTGACCTTACCCATGCGATAACCCATGATGATAGCGGCATTAATAGCCACGGCACCGGGGGCAGACTGGGCAATAGCTACCAGATCTAGCGCTTCCTTGTCGTTAATCCAGTGGTATTCGTCTACAAACTTGGCTTTCATCAGCGGGATGAGGACAAAGCCTCCTCCCACCGTAAAAGCGCTAATAAGAAATGTAGACTTGAACAGGGTCCAATACGTAACCGGTTGCTGTTCCGGTTGCTTTTGCATCTCATTCATTGTAGTTCTAAATTACTTCTTAGATTTTACTTCTGCTTGCAGGCGCGCGGTAAAGGCATCCAGCTTCATAGCGCCGATGTCGCCTTCGCCACGATGACGGACAGCAATCGTACCTTCGGTGGCTTCCTTCTCGCCCAGGATCAGCATATAAGGAATCTTTTGTACTTGGGCTTCACGAATCTTGTAACCAATCTTTTCACTGCGATCATCCAGGCTGACACGATAACCGGCGGCAAACAGCTTGTCGTAAACTTCCTTAGCATAAGCCTGCTGCTTGTCGGTAATCGGCATTACGACAACCTGCTTGGGGGCTAACCAGAGCGGGAAAGCACCGGCGTAGTTTTCAATCAGGATACCGATGAAACGCTCGATAGAACCATAGACTACCCGGTGAATCATAACCGGACGATGTTTTAAACCATCTTCACCGGTATAGGTTAAATCAAAACGTTCCGGCAGTTGCATATCTAGTTGAATGGTGCCGCACTGCCAGGTCCGGCCGATAGAATCTTTCAGGTGGAAGTCAATCTTAGGACCGTAGAAAGCACCGTCGCCTTCGTTGATGACATAATCCATGTGCAGGTCATCCAGGGCATCTTTTAAGCCTTGTGTTGCCACTTCCCAGGTAGCATCGTCACCCATGGAATTTTCCGGACGGGTGGACAGTTCTGCATGATAAGACAGACCAAAAGTAGCATACACTTCGTCAAACAGACGGATGACATTCTTAATCTCGCTGCGGATCTGGCTGGGCATCATGAAAATGTGGGCATCATCCTGAGTGAAGCAGCGTACACGGAACAAACCGTGCAGGGCACCGGATAACTCGTGACGATGGACCAGACCTAATTCACCGGCGCGGATAGGCAGTTCCTTATAGCTGTGGGGCTTGGTCTTGTAGACCAGCATGCCACCAGGGCAGTTCATCGGTTTAATCGCGTAATCTTCGTCATCAATCTTAGTGAAGTACATATTTTCCTTATAATGATCCCAGTGGCCGCTGCGTTCCCACAGAGCCCGGTTCAGGATCATCGGGGTGCTGATTTCCACATAACCGTAACGGCGATGGACTTCACGCCAGTAATTGATTAGTTCGTTCTTGATGATGATGCCGTTCGGTAAGAAGAAGGGGAAACCAGGACCTTCATCCTGCATGGTAAAGATTTCCAGCTCTTTGCCCAGTTTGCGGTGATCACGTTTCTCAGCTTCTTCCAGCATGTGCAGATAAGCATCCAGTTCTTCCTTGCTGGCAAAAGCGGTGCCGTAAATACGTTGTAGCATCTTGTTTTTTTCACTGCCGCGCCAGTAAGCGCCGGCAATACTCATCAGCTTGAAAGCTTTCACACGGCCGGTGGAGGGGCAGTGGGGGCCGGCACACAGGTCGGTAAAATCACCCTGGGAATAAATACTGATGATAGCATCTTTAGGCAGATCGTTAATTAACTCTACCTTGTATTTCTCACCTTCGGCCTCAAATTTCTTCAAGGCTTCGGCACGGGGCAGTTCGCTGCGTACTAGAGGAATATTTTGTTTAACAATCTTAGCCATTTCTTTTTCAATGGCCCGTAAATCTTCCGGCGTGAAAACATGTTCACTGTCCAGGTCATAATAAAAGCCGTTTTCAATGGCCGGTCCAATGGCAAACTTAACATCGGGGAACAGATGCTGGATGGCCTGAGCCATCACGTGGGAAGCGGTATGACGGATAGCATGCAGACCTTCCTTGGAGTCCGGCACGATGAATTCAACCTTGGCATCCTGCTGCAGCTTTTCTGTTAAATCCTCATTCTTGCCGTTGACCACGGCCAGCAGGGCCTGTTTGCCCAATTTCTGATTTAAAGATTTGGCAACTTCCAGCAAGCTTACACCTGCAGGATATTGTTTTACGCTACCATCTTTCAAGCTTACTTTTACTTCTGACATTTTTTCTACCTCCTAAAAATAAATAAGCCTCGTACCCTATTCTTCTAGAATAAGGGACGAGGTCACTCGCGGTTCCACCCTAATTTGGTTAGTGCTGAAGCATTAACCCTCTTAGTTATCTGTAACGTAGACTATACGGCGCTTATTACTCACACAAGTTTTCACAAGGCAGTTTGAAGGTGGTATATCTGTTATCTTATCCTGCCGCTCTCAACAAGTACGGCATTTTCTGTAGGCATCCGCTAACAGCGTGTCCTTCGCATAACTTTTCTTTTTGAACTTATGTCATGATTATATCATGTCAAGCAAACCTGTCAAGGGGCAGGAAAATGAAGAAAGTGTAAAATATACGAAAAAAACTTTGAATAAAACTGGTTTTAAGCTATAATGAATTCATAAAACGTTTAGAGAAGAT
>JAKVKY010000016.1 GCA_022484685.1 Acidaminococcaceae bacterium
AGTTACAACTGTCATCGCTTATTACCGGTATCCTGCTCAACCGCGGGTTAAGCACGGTAGAAGAGATTAAAAGCTTTTTATACGGTGCGCCCCAGGTTTATCACGAACCTCTGCTGATGCAGGATATGCAGAAAGCAGGAACGCGTATCTTAAAAGCTATCCATGACGGTGAGCAGATCACGGTCTATGGCGATTACGACGTGGATGGCATCACGGCCAGTTCCTTATTATTCCTGTATCTGAAAGAAGCCGGCGCGAAGGTGAACACGTATATTCCCAAGCGGAAGGGGGAGGGCTATGGCCTGAACCCGGAGGCTTTGCTGACCCTTGCTGCCGGACATACGACCTTGTTAATTACCGTGGATTGCGGCATCAGCGGTTTGGAAGAAGTGGCTACCGCTCCTGCCGGGATGGATATCATCATCACGGATCATCATATGCCGCCGGCAGAATTACCCCCAGCTTATGCCATCGTCAATCCCAAGCAGCAGGGCTGTAAATATCCGTTTAAGGGTTTATCCGGGGTAGGCATTGCTTTTAAATTATGTCAGGCCCTGTACCAGATGGAACATCTGACCGAGCCTTTGTGGGAACGTTATACCGAACTGGTAGCCCTGGGTACGGTAGCTGATATCGTGCCGCTGCGGGGCGAGAACCGGGAACTGGTAAAGCGCGGGCTGAAAGCCATGGAGCATAGTTCCCTGATCGGCCTCCGGACTTTGATGGCGATTAGTGCCTGTCCTGAGCATAATATTTCTGCCGATAATATCGGCTTTATCCTGGCTCCGCGGCTGAATGCGGTGGGACGCCTGGAACACGCACAGCTGGCGGTGGAACTTTTAACCACGACGGAGGCGGCTAAGGCCCGGAATATTGCGGAAGAACTCAACCGGGAGAACGCCCTGCGTCAGGAAATCAGCCGTAAGATCTTTGAAGAAGCAGAAGCGATGCTGGCACAACAAGCCCAGATTAAGACGGCTATCGTCCTGGCTAAGGCAGGCTGGCATGCCGGGGTAATCGGCATCGTGGCGTCCCGGCTGGTAGATAAATATCATCTGCCTACCATCCTGATCAGTATTGACGGCGAGATGGCCAAGGGTTCCTGCCGGAGCATCCCTTCCCTGAACCTGTATGAGGCCATCCGGGAATGTGCCGAGGAGCTGATTCAGTTTGGTGGTCATCATCAGGCTGCAGGACTTACGTTAAGAACAGCCCGGATTGAAGAATTTCGACAACATTTTTCCCATGTGGTAGCGGGCAGGCTGCAGCCGGAGGATTTTGAGCCGAAGCTGAAAGTGGACCTGCTGCTGGAGGGCCAGGAACAGTTGTCCCTGCCGCTATTAAAACAGTTGCAGCTTTTAGAACCCTTCGGCTGCGAAAATCCGTTGCCAATTTTTGCGATGCGCAACGTGGTCGTCCGTGGCCCCCGGATTTTTGGCAAGGAACAGAACCATTTACGTTTTTTTGTTAATTATCATACAGAGACTTATCACAGCATCATGTGGAACGGTTCAGAGTTCCTGGCCTGCCTGTACAATAATGCTGTGGCCGATGTGGCTTTTCTGCCCAAGATTAATGTCTACCAGGGTATTGAAAGTATCAACCTGCAGGTGCAGGCCCTGGACCAGGGCTTGATGATTTATGATTACCGGCAGGGAAAGCTGGACAAGCTGGCTTTCCTGCAGCAACTTTTACAGACTACGGCCGGCGTAAAAATTTTTCTTAATCCTGGGGAAGAACTTCCAGAAACGTTACGCGCTTATCCTCAGGCCCAGGCTGCTTTTTACGGGGAGCAGGGCACAGCTGCGGATAAGGTGTTCGTCTTTTACGATCTGCCGCTGCAGAAAATTTTTACGGAGACCGGTTTTCCGGTACCGGGCGTACAGGGACGGACCCTGATCCTGCTCTTTAGTGTGGAAGAATACCGGGAGCTCCGCCAGGAACTGAATGTCCAGTGCCCGGATCGTAAGCATCTTGTAGAAACCTATAAGTTTGTCATGCACTGTCTACACAGCCAGCCGGTGCAGCAGGTACCGGCTTTGCAGCAAGCCGCCCGGGAGCAGGGACTGGTTTTAACCCTTGCGGACCTGCAGATTTTTAGCGAACTGGCGTATCTCAAACTGCAGGGGGAGCAGGTGGAGCTGGGGACGATTAGCAGACACTGTCTGGAAGACGCTCCCACCTATGTCCGGCTCCAGGAAGAAAGTAAACGGCTGCTGGACATCTATGATTGCAATTTCCGCATCACGGGAGCCCAGATTAATGCTTTGTGGCATAAACGCTGTCAGGAGGGATTCTAATGCCTGCAAGAGAAACGAACGTTAGTATCGAAGATTTTTTTGCCAGGATAAAAGAATATTTGACGCCTGAACAGGTAGAATTTGTGCATAAGGCATATGATGTGGCTGCTAAGGCTCATGCTAATCAGGTGCGGAAATCAGGCGAGCCTTACATTATCCATCCTACAGGTGTGGCCGCAATCCTGGCTGATCTGCATATGGATGAATTGACCCTGGCCGCAGCTTTTCTGCACGATGTGGTGGAAGATACCCCGACTACGCTGGACGAGATTACCCAGCAGTTCGGCGCCAAGGTTTCGGCTCTGGTGGACGGTGTGACCAAGCTGGGCAAGATCGAATATATCTCCAAGGAAGAGCAGCAGATTGAAAACTATCGTAAGATGTTCCTGGCCATGGCCAAGGATATCCGGGTGGTGCTGATCAAGCTGGCGGACCGTCTGCATAATATGCGGACCATCAAGTACATGCCGGCTTATAAACAGCAGTCTATCTCCCGGGAGACCCTGGAAATTTATGCGCCTCTGGCCCATCGTTTAGGCATTTATACGATTAAGTGGGAACTGGAAGACCTGGCATTCCATTATATGGAACCGGAAATTTATTACAATCTGGTAGAGCAGGTTAAGGTAAAACGCCGCGAGCGCGAAGCCATGATTAACGATGCCATGAACATCCTCAGGGAACACTTGGCGGAAGTGCCTATCAAATGTGAGATTCAGGGCCGTCCGAAGAATTTTTACAGTATCTATAAAAAGATGATGCGCGACCATAAGGAACTGAACGAGATTTACGACCTGCTGGCAGTCCGTGTCCTGGTGGATACGGTCAAGGACTGTTACGGCGCCTTAGGCGTGGTCCATAGCATCTGGCGTCCAATCCCGGGCCGGTTCAAGGATTATGTGGCCGTGCCTAAATCCAATATGTACCAGTCCCTGCACACTACGGTGGTCTATACCAACGGCCAGCCTCTGGAAATCCAGATCCGGACCTTTGAGATGCACCGCATCAGTGAATACGGCGTAGCCGCTCACTGGCGTTACAAGGAAAGCGGTAATTCCAACCCGGCTCCCGGTGGCGGTAGCAGCAAAGGTTTTGATGCCAAATTGTCCTGGCTACGGCAGCTATTGGAATGGCACCAGGATATGAGCGATTCCCGGGATTTTGTGAACACGGTGAAGATGGATGTGTTTGCCGATGAGGTCTTCGTGTTTACGCCCCGGGGTGACGTCATCGATCTGCCGGTAGGCTCGGTACCTATTGATTTTGCCTACCGGATTCATACGGATGTAGGTAATAAATGTGTAGGCGCCAAAGTCAACGGGCGCATCGTGCCTTTGGACTTTAAGCTGAGCAACGGCGACATCGTGGAGGTTATCACCTCCAAGCAGTCCACCGGTCCCAGCCGGGACTGGATTAATATTGCCGGTTCTTCCGAGACCAAGAATAAGATTAAGTCCTGGTTTAAAAAAGAAAGACGGGAAGAAAATATTGTCCGCGGCCGGGAGATGCTGGAGCGGGAATGCAAACGGCTGGGGTATGATAGTAAGCAGTTTGCCCGTTCGGAAAAATTAAAAGAAGTAGCC
This sequence comes from Acidaminococcaceae bacterium, assembly GCA_022484685.1. Taxonomy (GTDB): domain Bacteria; phylum Bacillota; class Negativicutes; order Acidaminococcales; family Acidaminococcaceae; genus JAKVKY01. The sequence continues at coordinate 3,884 of JAKVKY010000016.1, forward strand.
GATAAGCTGCGCCTGGATTCAGAGGATGCCCTGATGGCGTCCCTGGGTTACGGCGGCACAGCTATGAACAGTATCATGTCCCGGCTGGTGGAAATTTATAAGAAAGAGCAAAAGCTGACGGCCAATAAAGATCTGACCCAGCTTCTGGCGGAGTTAAAACCGCGCCGGTCCAAGGCTAAGTCCAGTCACGGTATTCTGGTTAAGGGCGAGGACGGCATCATGGTGAAGCTGGCCCGCTGCTGCAATCCTATTCCCGGCGACCCGGTGGTAGGTTATATTACCCGTGGCAGTGGTATTTCCGTGCACCGGGCTGATTGTCCCAACGTGCTTTCCAATAATCCCGAGGAACAGAAACGGCTGATTGATGTCACCTGGGATATTGCCACGGATTCTGTGTATAAGGCTAATATCCTGATTACGACCGTGGATAAGCCTGGCATCATGGTGGATATCATGATGGCTATCAGCGAAAGTAAGGTCAATATCAATAAACTGGATTGTCGTACTGATAAGCGCAAGGTGGCCAACATCAATATGGGTCTGGATATTACTAATCTCGACCAGTTATATGTTATAATGAGCAGGATTAAACGTATCAAAGGTGTTTATAACGTGGAACGTGAAGTCACGGAAACAGGGCATGCTAATGCCGGAGGAGGCAAGGAATGAAAATCTTCCAGCTGGAAGTTGGTATGATTGGGACCAACTGCTATATCGTTGAAAATGAACAAACAAAGCACGGCGTGGTGATTGACCCGGGCGATGAGGGAGAACGTATCGTCAGCGCCATTAAGAAAGAGGGCCTGACCATTGATGCTATCTTTATCACTCACGGCCACAGCGACCATATCATGGGCCTGAACGAGGTCCGGGCCGCTACCGGCGCCAAGGTTTATATCAGCAGCGCCGATGCTGATTGCCTGGGCCAGGCGAAAGCTAACCTGTCCATCTATATGATGGGAAAGACGGCGGAATTTGCGCCGGCGGATGTAATTTACGGCGACGGTGATGTGGTAGAAGCCGCCGGCATGAAGTTTAAGGTCCTGGCGACGCCGGGCCATACCAAGGGCGGCGTCTGCCTGCAATGTGACAAGGTGGTATTCTGCGGCGATACTGTTTTTGCAGAATCTATCGGCCGTACGGATTTGCCGGGCGGATCTTATGATGAGATTATCCAATCGATTAAGAGTAAGATCCTGCCGCTGGCAGATGATGTACAACTTTTACCCGGACATGGTCCGGCGACCAGCGTAGGCTGGGAAAGGCGCAGGAATCCTTTCTTGCAGTAGTACTGACAGATGAAAAACTATCCATTCCTTTCTAAAAACAGCACAGTAGTCAAGCTTATTATCGCGCTTCTGGTTTCAGCAGTCTTGTACTGGATGAGTACATTTCTGCTGCCCATCTTGCTGGCGGTAGGTTTAGCTTTTGCCCTTTATCCTATTTCCAATGCCTTTGCCAGAATCACCCTGGGGAAGACAGGGATGCATCCGTCCCGGGTGATGGCCATCCTGCTGGCTTTTATTGCCTTTATCATGTTTGTGATTATCGTGATTGTTTTTATCGTCTTACCTTTGTTTGCCCAGATTAACGAACTGATGACCAGGCTGCCGGATCTGTCGGCCAAATTACAGTCCAGTTCCCTGGATTTATTAGGTAAGGGCCAGACAGCTTATCCTTTGTTACCTTCCAGCGTGGGTTCCCTGATTAATGATACGATTAACGGTGTCATGAACTTTATCAGCGGCATGGTGAAGAACCTGCTGACTTCAACCTTACAGATCGTGGCCAACCTGTTCGGCCTTATCGTGGTACCGTTCCTATCGTTTTATTTCTTGAAAGACTGGCGGGACTTGACCACCATGCTGGTCAATGTGTTTACGGAAAGCGCCCGGCCCAAGGTCAGACAAGTCCTGAACCATATCGGTTCAGCTCTGAGCGCATATGTTTCCGGTCTATGGAAACTGAGTTTGCTGGCAGGTTTCTGCGTGACGATTATCCTGTTTATCTGCGGGGTGCCTTATTCCCTGGTCTTTGGCTTTATCGCCATGCTGGCGGAGACTATCCCGGTGGTGGGACCCATTATTTCTGCTGTACCGGCTATTTTTATCGCCTATACTTATTCTCCGTCTAATACCCTGCCGCTCTTAATCTTTTATGTGCTGTATTATACCCTGGACGGTCAGGTCTTTACGCCGGTAATCATGGGGCAGAAGATTGACCTGCATCCTGTGATTATAATCATAGCCTTGCTGATCAGCGCCAAGTTATTCGGCATCATCGGTATGCTGTTCGCGGTACCGGTAGCGGCGGTGTACAGGGTACTTTATAAAGAACTCTGGCATGATGGTAGCGAGCGTCAGGTGGACTCGTCGGCGGTGCCGGAGCAAAAGCCGGAGAATAACCATTGAATTAGTAAACCACTTTATGTTAAAATATAACGTATGCATGAGATAAAGCAACTGCATTAAGGAGGAATCGGATTGTTAACAGCAGCTCCCAGGGGTACAAAGGATATCCTGCCGGCCGAGGCTCGCGACTGGCGTTATGTGGAAAATATCATACGCGGTATTTGTAGCGTTTATAATTATCAGGAAATCAGGACGCCTATTTTTGAACATACTGAGTTGTTCCTGAGGGGTATCGGTGAAGCCACGGACGTGGTGGACAAGGAAATGTACACCTTCCTGGACCGTGGCAAACGGAGTATTACTCTGAGACCGGAAAACACGGCTTCGGCTGTCCGGGCTTTTGTGGAACATAAGTTATATGCCGAACCGGCACCGGTAAAATTATTCTATATGGGGCCCATGTTCAGATATGACCGTCCCCAGGCCGGACGGCAGCGTCAGTTCCATCAGTTTGGGGTGGAAGCGCTGGGCGTGCCGGGACCGAATATTGATGCCGAGATAATTTTATTAGCAGTACATATCTTACAGAAACTGGGCTTACAGGATTTGCAGCTGAAAATCAATTCTGTAGGTTGTCCTAACTGCCGGCCCGTGTACAGGAAAAAGCTGCAGGAATATTTCCGGCCGCATTTAGCGGAGTTATGTGAGGACTGTCAGTCCCGTTTTGAACGTAACCCGATGCGTATCCTGGACTGCAAGGTGCCCACTTGTAAAGCTGTTGCCGCCGGGGCTCCGCATTTAGCGGATAGCCTGTGCGAGGAATGCAAGGCACATTTTGAGGGCCTGCAAAAACTTTTGACCGCAGAAGGTATCAAGTACACCTTGGATCCTAACCTTGTCCGGGGCCTGGATTATTACACCAAGACCGCTTTCGAGATTCAATACGCAGCTTTAGGCGCCCAAAGCGCCGTGTGCGGCGGCGGTCGTTACGATGGTCTGGTGGCGGAGATTGGCGGACCGCCTACGCCGGGTATTGGTTTTGCCATGGGGCTGGAACGTCTGCTCCTAGCTTTACAGGGACAGCAGCTTTTACCACCGGCGGCCAATTTGCTGGATGTTTACGCTGTTACCTGTAACCAGGCACGTTTCGGAGAAACTTTTACCGCTGTGCAGCAACTGCGTCATGCCGGTTTTAAAGCAGAGTATGATTATGCCGGACGCAGCCTGAAAGCACAGATGAAACAGGCCAACAGACTGCAGGCACGTTACGTGCTTATCTTTGGCGATGAAGAAGGTTTGCGGGGGCATGTCACCCTTAAAAATATGCAGAGCAGCGAACAAAAAGAAATAGCTCTTACCGAGATTATTAATATTTTAGAGACAGAGGTGCAAAGTAATGGATGAGAAGTTTAAGCGTGATCACCACTGCGGCCAGCTGACGAAGCAGGATGCAGGACAGGAAGTCGTACTGTGCGGCTGGGTGGCAACACGCAGGGATCATGGCGGTTTGATTTTTATTGATTTACGTGATAGGAGCGGGGTCGTGCAGATTGTCATTGATCCGGCCGCCGGCGAAAGCTTTAAGAAGGCTGAGGCCGTACGTTCAGAGTATGTGCTGCAGGTTTTTGGCAAGGTGCGCGAGCGTTCTGCCGAGACCATCAATCCGAATATTGCCACCGGTACGATTGAAGTCGTAGCCAGCGCGCTCAATATCCTGAACCCGGCTAAGACACCGCCGTTCTATATTGAGGATGGCATTGATACCGATGAGAATTTACGCCTGAAATATCGTTACCTGGATTTACGCCGTCCGGAGATGCAGAAGAATTTTATCCTGCGGCATAAGGTTACCAAACTGATGCGGGATTATCTGGATAAGCACGGCTTCCTGGAAATTGAGACACCGATGTTGTGCCGCAGTACGCCGGAAGGCGCCCGCGACTATCTGGTACCCAGTCGTGTTAACCCCGGTAAGTTTTATGCGCTGCCCCAGTCTCCGCAATTGTTTAAACAACTGCTGATGGTAGCAGGCATGGAGAGGTATTTCCAGATTGCCCGCTGCTTCCGGGACGAGGACCTGCGTGCAGACCGTCAGCCGGAGTTCACCCAGCTGGATATGGAAATGTCTTTCGTAGAGATGGAAGACATCATGGAAATGATGGAAGGCCTGATTGCTTACGTCTTTGAAGGCGCGATGGGCATGAAGGTACAGTTACCGATGCAGAGGATGACATGGGATACGGCCATGGATCTGTATGGCAGCGATAAACCGGACCTGCGCTTCGATATGAAGCTGGTCAACATGGTAGATGCTGTTTCCGGTTCTAACTTTAAAGTTTTTAACGACATTATCGCTAACGGCGGTATCGTCAAAGCTATCAATGTAAAAGGTTATGCCGCCATTCCCCGCCGGGAACTGGACGGCCTGGTAGATTTTGTAGGCATTTATGGTGCCAAGGGTCTGGCCTGGATGCAGATTCAGCCGGACGGCGCCGTGAAGTCTCCTATTGCCAAGTTCTTTGATGAAGCCCATCTGGCCAAGATTAAGGCGGCCGGTAAGGCTGAACCGGGTGACCTGCTGCTCTTCGTCGGTGATAAGCCGGCGGTGGTAGCCCAAGCTTTAGGTGCCCTGCGTATCGAGATGGCTAAACGCCGTAACCTGATTGATCCGGATAAATATATGTTTACCTGGGTTACCAAGTTTCCTATGTTCGAATATAGCGAGGAAGAAAAGCGCTACGTGGCCATGCACCATCCGTTCACCGCGCCCTGCGATGAGGACCTGCCTTTATTAAAGACCAATCCCGGCAAGGTGTATGCCAAGGCTTATGATATGGTGCTGAACGGCATCGAATTAGGCGGCGGTTCCATCCGTATCCACCGTCAGGATGTGCAGAAAGCCATTTTTGAAGCTATCGGCCTGACCGATCAAGAGGCCAAGGAAAAATTTGGCTTCCTGATGACGGCCTTTGAGTACGGTGCTCCGCCTCACGGCGGTCTGGCATTTGGCCTGGACCGGATGTTGATGCTGATGGCTAAACGTGCTTCTATCCGCGACGTCATTGCGTTCCCGAAAACACAGAGCGCTAACGATCTGATGGATGAGGCTCCTAATACCGTCGATGAGAAGCAGCTGCGGGAGCTGCATATCCGTACCGCCATCCTGCTTAAGAAGGATGACAAGAAAGACGAAAAAAAATAAACGCTTACTGCGGTCAACAGTAAGTTTTCTGAAGCCGGGTCACTTGAAAAAGGACCCGGTTTCTGCTATGATATAGGTAACAATAAAAGCAAAGTAAACAGCTATTTACCCTGCGATGTACGTTAACAAATCCTTTTATGTTTTGAGCCAACACTCTAACATAGGGAGCTTGAAAATCACGTTCTTCAAAAACCAGCCATCTTTGAGTGGACTTTTGCGATGAACGGTAGGGCACCCACCTGCATATGCAGGTTCAAAACCTTTAGGATGACGGCATTGTGGGGCTAAATTTTTCTGGGCCCGCCAAGGGCCTTTTTATGTTTTGAGGTGTTAAATTTGGATTTACAAAGGGTAGAGATGCTTTTAGGAAACGAGAAACTGGTCCGGCTGCAACAGGCTACCGTGGCAGTATTGGGACTAGGCGGCGTGGGATCCTATGTGGCGGAAGCTTTATGCCGGAGCGGGGTAGGCAACCTGCTTCTGGTGGATGCGGATGTGGTGGCATCCAGCAATATCAACCGGCAGCTGCCGGCCTTGCAGTGTACCATGGGGCGGCTTAAAACGGAAGTCGTGGCGGAACGGCTGCGGCAGATTAATCCGGAATGTCAATTAAAAATAATCTCCCGGTTTTATGAGCCGGGAGATTTTGCGGATTTTTTCGCGCACCAGACGGAGACAGGCACAGCTTATCCTGATTATCTGGCAGATGCCATTGATTCCACGCCATCCAAGGTGGATGTGATTGTCAATGCCTGCAAGCTGGGAGTACCACTGATTTCTGCCATGGGAACCGGTAATAAGCTGGATCCCACGCTTCTCAGGGTAGCAGACATTTCCAAGACCAGTGTCTGTCCTTTAGCTAAAAGTATCCGCAAACATTTACGCAACTGTGGCATTGAGAAGGGTGTAACGGTGGTGTATTCCCTAGAACAGCCCCGATATGCTCAAAAAAGCAGTACCCCCGGCAGCATGGTCTTTGTACCGGCCAGCGCGGGCCTATTGATGGCTTCGTATATTATCAGGCAGCTGATCAGGGAACAAGAGGCAGTTTTATGAAAAAAATTTTACTTTTAACCACCGGCGGTACGATTGCCTGTGAGCCGACTGCGGACGGACTGGTGCCGGCCCTGGATGGGGCAACGTTAATTAAGATGGTGCCGGGCCTGAGCGGGTTATGTGACATTACCAGCCAGGAAATCTTGAACCTGGATAGCAGCAATATTGAGCCGGTGCACTGGCAGCTTTTAGCCAGGGCTCTGGAGAAAAACTATTTTGATTTTGACGGTTTTGTTATTACGCACGGTACGGATACGCTGGCCTATACGGCGGCAGCTTTATCCTGGATGCTGCAGCACCTGCAGAAACCGGTAGTGCTGACAGGGGCACAGCAGCCGATTACCATGCCTAATTCCGATGCTCAGGCTAACTTACAGCATGCGTTTGCTGCAGCTTGTGCCAACGTACCGGGGGTGATGGTAGTTTTTGGCAACAAGATTATCGGTGGCAGCCAGGCCCAAAAGATGTACACGGAAAGCAGGGATGCTTTTGTCAGCGTGAATGCCGAATCCTGGGCAGATATCACCCAGACAGGTATCTGCTGGCGACCGCGTCTGATGCAGCAGGTAGCAAGAGTCCAGGCAGCGCCGCAATTTGGTTTTAAGGTCTTGTCCGCCCTGGAACCCAGGGTGGCGCTCATCAAACTAATTCCGGGCCTGGACCCGGGCATTATTGATTATTATCTGGCCCAGGGTTATAAGGGCTTAGTCCTGGAAGGTTTCGGCGCCGGTGGTGTTCCTAACGGCCACCGGAACTGGTTGCCAAAATTGGAAAAAGCTGTGCAGGCAGGCGTCAGGATCGTGTGTGCTACCCAGTGCGTGTACGAGGGGGTCAATTTACATAAATACCCCATCGGTACCTGGGCGGCCAGGGCCGGAGCTAAATCGGCCGGGCTTTTAACTACGGAAGCCGCCGTGACTAAACTGATGTGGGAATTAGCCAATACTAAATAAATTTTCGCGCAGGTTAGAGATGGTCGATACTGCCTCTGACATCAGTGAAAAGGACGGCCGCTTTATCAGCAGGGTAAACATGAGGTTCCAGTTCCAGCAAATCTTCCGGGCGCCAGCCGTCATTTTGAGCGGCCAGGAGCTGGACGGCTTCTTCTTTAGAAGCTGCCGCTACCACGGCGATAGCATCCAGATAAAAGTCATTGCGGACACAAGGTTCATTGATCATCGAATGGCTGTGATACGTCTTGTTATGACGCCAAACATAAATTTGCATCGCGAACCCTCCTTTATAAACATCTAGGTTGTACCTGTGCTTATTATAGCATAGATGCAGATGTGAATATTACGTAAACTCTTAAAAAGGATATTTACATCTTGATACTTTGTTGTATAATACAAGTGCCGGCCTGAGGGCTGGCGCGCTTGTGCGTCTATGAGGAGCCTGTAGAGGAGGAATGACTTATGTCTATCATCTGGTTAGTGTTGTGTGTTGGCGTAGGTTATTATGCCCGTGCCAAGGGCAGAAACCCATGGCTGTGGGGTCTAGCATCTGTGGTACTCAGCCCGCTGATCGTGGGTATCGTGCTGGCTCTGTGCAAGGATAAGAGTCAGGAAGTAGAAATGGAAGAGTTGGCCCGGGAGCAGCAACAGATCAAGGACCGGGTGGCTATGAATGAGATTAATAACAATAAGCGCTTTCAGGAAGTAGAAAAAGCAGTTCAGGGCGGACCGGAAGCAGCCAAAGTGGAAACTACCGCTGCTGCCGATCTTTTGACGGCGGTGCGGACTTGTCCCCAGTGCCAGCAAAAGGTGGCCGCCGGTTCTAAGTTTTGTAATCACTGCGGTTATGCTTTTCCTGTAGAAGCAACGGTAGCAACAACGGAAACAAATACGGAAACAACAGCTGAAGCAACTACGACAACTGAGGCAACTACACCTACAGCTGACGTAACTCCGATGGCGGCAACGCCGGACGAGGCAAAGGCGGCAGCAACCGCAACAACGACTACCAAGACTACGGAAACACAGCAGTAAAAAATAACTCAAGGAAACGGAGTGGAAACCGGATGTTAGAGAAAGTTTTACATGCCTGGAAAGAATATGTGGGTAATAACAGGATTAATGTCTCCGGCGAAATAATCCTGAACGATGTGGATCCTGCTAAGCTTTTAGTTTTAAGCGAGGCCGAAGAAAAGAGAATCTTGGACCTGGCCACTGCTTTTGTGAAGACTCATCCCACATTTAAAGTTACGACCGTCAAAGGTGTAGGGGAACTTGATCTTAAACTTTTTGCCTGCGACGTCTATACGGCCGGGACCACTTTCATGGAGGATTTCCGGGCTGATTTGGAAGTGCTGGTAGGCGAAATCCTGCAAAACAAGGATTTGACGCTGCGCCTGAATGTTTTTGGCGATTTTTCCACTCTGGAAAATATGCGTAAGTTCCGTTACCTCAATAAAGGGGAGCAGGTGGAATACAAGATAACTGAGACGGCACCAATCAGTATGCCGGCCAGGATTTTCTGCCGTTCCGTGCGGATGTATCTGCTTATCATCCTGGTGGTAGCAATCCTGATCTGGCAGGAATCCCTGATTAAGTGAAAGCCTGCGCCAGGACACCGGCATGACGTCACCATCACAGGACATGAACCTGTAAAGGTTCATGTCCTGCTTTTAATTTTCCCGTCAGGCTGGCGGGAAAGGAATTTAGCATGGGCATTGACTTTCAGGCCTATTTTGCATATAATTTTTGTATATATGTTTTTATCAAAGGAGAGTAGCCCAAATGAAATACATGACTGGTAATGAGATTCGTACCAAATTTTTAAAATTCTTCCAGGATAGGGGGCATTTAATGCTGCCCAGCGCATCCCTGATTCCACAGGATGATCCTACCCTGTTGTTAATCGGTGCCGGCATGGCGCCTTTTAAACCTTTCTTTACCGGTAAGATGAAACCGCCTTCTCCCAGGGTCACAACCTGTCAGAAGTGTGTGCGGACCGGCGATATTGAAAATGTCGGCCGTACGGCAAGACACCATACCTATTTTGAGATGCTGGGCGATTTTTCTTTTGGTGATTATTTTAAAAAGGAGATTATTCCCTGGAGCTGGGAATTCCTGACCAAGGAACTGGAACTGCCTGCCGATAAGTTATGGATTACGATCCATACGGAAGATGACGAGGCTTTTGATATCTGGCACAATGTGGTGGGTATTCCTGAAGAGCGTATTGTCCGTCTGAAGGAAAACTTCTGGGAAATTGGCAGCGGTCCCTGCGGTCCCTGCTCTGAGATTCATATTGACTTAGGCGAGGAGCGGGGCTGCGGCAAACCCACCTGTGGTGTGGATTGTGATTGCGGTCGTTTCCTGGAACTGTGGAACCTGGTTTTTACCCAGTATAATCAGAACGAAGATGGTACCTATACGCCGTTAGCCCATAAGAACATTGATACGGGTGCAGGTTTGGAACGTCTGGCTTCTGTTTTACAGGAAAAGCCTTCTAACTTTGAAACCGACCTGATATTCCCCATTATTGAATATGCCTGCCAGGTAGCCGGTGTCACCTATAACCATGATGCCAAAACCGATGTGTCCTTAAAGGTTATCGCGGATCATGCTCGCAGCGTGACCTTCATGATTGGCGACGGCATCCTGCCTTCCAACGAAGGACGTGGTTATATCCTGCGTCGTATCCTGCGCCGGGCCGTGCGTCATGGCCGCCTTATCGGTATTGACAAGATGTTCCTGGCCGGCGCCGTGGATGTGGTAGTCAAAATGTTCGGTGAAGTTTATCCGAACCTGGTAGAAAAACAGGATTATATTAAAAAAGTTGTCAACATGGAAGAGACCAGCTTCCTGCATACCCTTCGTTCCGGCAGCGAACTGCTGAATGAAGAGATTGCCAAGCTGAAAGCTAATGGCGGCAAGGTCCTGGATGGCGCCACGGCTTTCCGTCTCAACGATACTTTTGGTTTTCCCTGGGAACTGACCGCTGAGATTTTAGGCGAGCAGGGTTTGACCATGGATAAGGCCGGCTTTGATGCCGCCCTGGAAGTACAGCGGAAGATGGCCCGGGATGCCCGGGATGACAAGACCGGTCGTCCGGTAGTTTATAATACCCGCAGTTTAAATATTGCCGGGTTAAAAGTAGATGAAAAAGCACATCAGGGTAAGATCGTGGCAATCTTCCCGGCTAAAGATGCACAGCCGGTGGAAATGGCCCAGGATGGTACGGATGTGGCCGTGGTCTTAGATACCACGGGCTTCCATGCCGAAGGCGGCGGTCAGTTGGGTGATGTGGGTACGCTTAAGGCTCCCGCAGGTGTCCTGGCAGTGACAAATACCAAAAAATTACCTGATGGTGTGACTATTCAACTGGGTACGGTAACAGAGGGTACGCTCAGTGTTGGTGACGCGGTAACTTATACCGTGGATACCGGCCGTAAATTGGACATTGCCCGTAACCATACCTCTACCCATCTGCTGCAGGCAGCCCTGCGTAAAGTATTGGGTGATCATGTTAACCAGTCCGGCAGTTATGTGGGGCCGGACCGTCTGCGTTTCGACTTTTCGCATTTCTCTCCGGTTGCGCCTGCAGAATTACAACAGGTGGAAAAGCTGGTCAATGAGGAAATCCTGGCAGCCAAGAACGTACAATTTGAGGAACTGCCTATTGAAGAAGCCAGAAAGAAAGGCGCTATGGCCCTGTTTGGTGAAAAATACGGCGCCATCGTCCGGGTAGTAACCGTACCAGGTTTCTCCATGGAGTTCTGCGGCGGTACCCATGTTACTAATACGGCTCAGATCGGCATGTTCAAGATTCTCAGCGAATCCTCCAGCGGGGCCGGTGTTCGTCGTATTGAGGCCGTTACCGGTCACGGTGCGGTAGCTTATGTCAACGAGATGGAAAAACGTCTGGCAGATGTAGCTGCCAATTTGCACTGCCGGGTGGACGATGTGGAAGAACGTTTACAAACCGTACTGGAGCATGATCATGCAGCCGGTCAGGAGATTAAAGCCCTGCAGGCCCAAATTGCCAAGGCCCAGGTCAGCGATGTGGATGATCAGATTCGCGATTTGAACGGGGTCAAAGCCCTGGTACAGAAAGTTAATGTGGAAGATATGGACGCCCTGAGAAAACTGGGTGACCAGATGCGTGATAAAGTGGGTGGTGTGGTAGTTTTAGCTGCACCGTTAGCTGACGGCAAGGTAAGTATCATCGCTATGGCGACCAAGGAAGCTGTGGCCAGGGGGATTCATGCCGGTAAGATTGTGAAAGAAGTTGCTAAGCTCTGCGGCGGCGGCGGCGGTGGCCGTCCCGATATGGCACAGGCCGGCGGCAAGGACCAGACTAAACTGGATAGCGCCTTGCAAGCAGCTTGGGATATCTTGGCACAGCAGGCAGGCAAGTAATTTTTCAGAGGCAAATAGTCCTATTTGCCTCTTTTTTCCTTAAAGGCAGTCGGAGCTTTGCAGTTTTGCGATAGTAGTAATATAATATTAAGTAATTCAAATTGTAATGAATGAGGAGACGATGACATGGAAGAAGTTCGCGTAAGGTTTGCCCCCAGTCCTACAGGTTATTTGCATATTGGTGGTGCCAGGACGGCTTTGTTTAACTGGCTCTTTGCCAGGAAACATAACGGCAAACTGGTTCTGCGTATTGAAGATACAGATACGGAACGTTTGAAGGCCGACTCCGTGAGCCAGATTCTGGTCAGCCTAAAATGGCTGGGCCTGAACTGGGATGAAGGCCCTGAAGTGGGCGGTCCTAACGGACCGTACTTCCAGTCTCAGCGTTTAGAGATTTATAAAAAATATGTAGACCAGCTGCTGCAGGAAGGCAAGGCGTACTACTGTTTCTGTACGCCTGCGGAACTGGAAGCCCAACGGGAGAAACAGCGTCAGGCTAAACAGCCGTTCCGTTATGCCCGGACCTGCCGTGATTTGCCCAAGGAAGAAGTAGAAAAACGTCTGGCTGCCGGCGCACCTCATTCCATCAGGATTAAGATTCCCGTGGACGGGACCATGACGGTCCATGATTTAATTCATGGGGATGTGGAATTTGATTTAACGCAGTTCGACGATTTTGTCATCGTCAAGAGTAACGGTATCCCGACTTACAACTTTGCGGTAGTCATCGATGATTATATGATGCAGATTACCCATGTTTTAAGGGCGGAAGAGCATTTGTCCAATACGCCGAAGCAGATTTTGATTTACGAAGCACTGGGCTTTAAGGTGCCGAAGTTCGGTCATATGCCTATGATCCTGGCCCCGGACCGGAGTAAGCTCAGCAAACGTCATGGTGCTACTTCCGTGGAAGAATTCCGTTCCCAGGGCTACCTGGCGCCGGCTATCGTGAACTACCTGACCTTGTTAGGCTGGGCTCCGGATGCAGAACAGGAAATCATTGACCTGCCTGCCACGGTTAAAGAATTTGAACTGGAGAAAATGTCCAAGAAGGCGGCAATCTATGATACTAAGAAGCTGACCTGGCTGAACGGACATTATCTGAATAACCTGCCCCTGGCTGATATTGTCAAAGAGGCGGAACCTTTCTTTGTGGACAGCGGCCTGGTTACTGACGCCTGGATTAAGGAACATCAGGAGTTTTTCAATCACCTGATCGACGTGGTCCGGGTACGGGTGAAGACTCTGAAGGAAGTGGTAGATGCTTCTACCTATTTCTTTAAAGATTTTACGGAGTACGATGCCAAAGGCGTAGCCAAACAGTTTAAGGAAGGCAGCGCGGAATTATTGCAGTACTGCCGGGAACAACTGGCGGCCTTGCCGGAATTTACCCTGGCGTCTACGGAAAAATGTTATAACGATATCGCAACGGCCAAAGGCCTGGGACTGGGCAAAGTTATTCAACCCAGCCGTCTGGCGCTGACCGGACGGACTGTAAGTCCGGGAATGTTTGATGTGATGACGTTGCTGGGACGGGAAAAGACTTTAGCCCGTCTGGATGCGGCTATCAAATATATTAAGGACCATCAATAAGTTACCGTTTAAGTGAAGGAGAAACAGGATGAGAACTTTTTTACTGGTGCTGGCGCTGTGCTTTACATTTGTGACCGCTTATGCGGATCAGCCGACCACGGTCTTAACACAAATGGAAAACAGTAAAAAGCTGGTACTGGCAGTGCCTGTCATTGACGGGGCTAATAGTGAAGCTTTTCAAGGTTCGGCCAATAAAATTTTACGGGACACGGCAGAAAACCTGGCGAAGAAGATTCATCAGGAAGGGCAGGTTTCTTACGAGGTAAAAATGAACCGGCCCAGCGTGGTGGGTATCCTGTTTAAAGCTGTGGGTAAGGATGGTAAGAGCCAGCCTCTGTATAAGGCGGTCAACATCGATCTTACCAGCGGTAAAACTTTTGGCCTGGGAGATTTTTTACAGGAAGGTAATGCGGTGCGGGAAGTCTTACCGGCTAATTACTACGATGTTTTGTTTGCTGACGAAGGCGTTTATACTAATACAGGTGAAGGCTTACCATATACAGGTTTTACGTCTTACAGGAAACTGGCACCGCTGCTGCGCATTAGCGATGCAGGCCGTCTTGTTACCATCTGGAAGCTGACTCAGGATTGTGCGGATAAGGTTTTAACGGTACCGGCGGGCAGCCTGCTGGCCCTAAAATTAACATCTAATCCTTCTACCGGCTACAAGTGGTCCAGTAAGATTACCGGTGGGACAGGTAACCTGTATGAGCTTGGCAGTACTTTTACCCTGCCTTATAACACACCCAAGGGAACGACAGGGACTCCTGGTACGGAGATTCTGGTTTTTGCCGCCCAGACACCTGGTACATATACGGTGCAGATGTCTTATGGCAGGCCCTGGGAAATGAATAAGAGCTGGAAAAAGTTTGCGTTTCAGGTGAAAGTTATTTAATATAGCGATGGACCGCAGGATTGTTCCTCTGGTCCATTTTGCTTTTTTGAGGGTAAGAATTTTAGGGTAAGATAGGGAAGAAAGAGGTCGGGCATGGAAAGATATATTGAACTTTTAGCACCAGCCGGGAGTTTCGAAGCTTTGGAAGCTGCGGTTAATGCCGGCGCAGATGCCGTGTATTTAGGCGGTAATGCCTTTGGTGCCAGAGCTTACGCCGATAATTTTGATAATGAGGAGATGGAGCGGGCGGTTCGTTATGCCCATCTGCATCGGGTGCGTATTTTTGTAACGGTCAACACCCTGGTGGATGACAGCGAGCTGGAGGCTCTGGCGACTTATTTGCGCTTTTTGTCGGCCATAAAGGTGGACGGGATTATAGTGCAGGATTTGGGCGTGATTAATCTGGCCAAACAGATTGTGCCGGAGCTGCCTTTGCATGCCAGTACCCAGATGACCATTACCAACCTGGACGGAGTTAAATTTGCTGCGGCCTGCGGCATGACCAGAGCGGTACTGGCCCGGGAATTATCCCTGGAGGATATCAGAAAGATTTGTGCGGCCTCACCTATCGAGATTGAAGTTTTTATTCACGGTGCCTTGTGCGTCTGCTATTCCGGTCAGTGTCTGATGAGCAGTTTAATCGGCGGCCGGAGCGGGAACAGGGGACGCTGTGCTCAGCCCTGCCGGTTGCCATATACCCTGGTGGATAAGGATAACCGGGATCTTTTGGCTGACCAGGATGTCGGACAATATTTATTAAGCCCCAAAGATTTAAATACCTTAAAAATTTTACCGGAACTGATTGAGGCCGGCGTCACCAGTTTTAAGATTGAAGGACGGATGAAACGACCGGAATATGTGGCAGTGGTGGTGGATGCGTATCGTCGTGCCATCGATGCTTATAAGTCCGGCCATTATACGGTACCGGAACAAGATTTACAGAATATCGAACAAATCTTTAATCGGGATTTCACCACGGCTTATATGGAAACCCGTCCCGGCAGAAATATGATGAGCGACAGGCGTCCTAACAACAGGGGCGTCCTGGTAGGCCGGGTAGCTAAGCTGGACCGGGGGTCTAACACGGCTGTGGTTAAGCTGGAGAAAGACCTGCATCTGGGTGATGGTTTGGAATTCTGGGTCAGCGTCGGTGGACGTACCGGTTTGACCATTAACCGGATGGAACAGAACGGCCAGGAGGTAGAAAGTGCCGCTGCCGGCACTAAGGTCACTCTGGAAATTCCACGGGGTGTACGGCTGAACGATAGGATTTTCCGTACCCTGGATAGCCGTTTGATGGCTTATGCCGGTGGTTTTTACGGGGAAAAACATAATAAGCATCTGGGCGTAAAGGCTGCAGTTACGGCCCATCTTGGCGCGCCTATGGAAATTAAGCTGGAGGATGCACAGGGCAACAGCGGTAGGGCCAGCACCAAGTTTATCGTCGAAAAAGCCAGGAAACATGCTTTGGATAAGGAAACTCTATGGAAACAATTATCCCGGATGGGTACCACGGAGTATGTGCTGGAAGATTTGGAAATGGATTTGGACGAGGGCGTCATGGTGCCGATGAGCGAGATGAATGAGGCCAGACGTTTAGCCTGTGAACAATTGGATGCGGCCCGGCTGGCTAGTTTCGAGCCGGTGCGTACCAAGTTTAAGCAAACTCATACTGTGCTCGTGCCTCAGGAAAAGGGTAGCCGTTCCCAAACTGCCAGTCTCACCGTGTGGGTGGATACCGTGCCCAAGGTGGAAGCTGCTCTGGCTGGCGGCGCGGCTTGGATTATTTTTGGCGGCGATTTGTTTTCCAGTAAGGATCTGACCCTGAACAATTATGCGAAGGCAGTGGCTTTAGTGCGTCAAGCCGGGGCCAAGATTGCTTTTTCTACGCCCAGGATTGTTCGTGACAACCAGCTGGCTTATTTTGAAAAGTTTTTTGCAGAAGCAGCCAGGTTGCAGTCTAATTTAATCTATATTAATAATAACAGCTTGTTTGCCTTGGCCAGGGAGAAACAGGTCACGATACCTTTATGGGCAGACCAGAGCCTCAATATTTATAATTATCAAAGCTTGGATTTCTGGCGGGCACAGGGCGCTTGTGGCGCTACCCTCTCCATAGAGTTGAACATGGGTCAGGTGGAACATCTGGCTCGGGTTTCGCCTTTGGAGCTGGAGTGTCTGGTACAGGGACCGATTGAGATGATGGTCTCGGAATATTGTGTGCCGGGCAGTTTTCTGGGTAATGTGCATACAGGTTCCTGTGGTTTCCGCTGTCAGCAGGAAACCTATCTGCAGGACCGTACCGAAGCAAAATTCCGGCTGGTGGGGGATCAGTTCTGCCGGATGCATATCTTGAACACCCATGACCTGTCTTTCCTGACTGGGGTACACCACCTGCAAAGTTGCGGTATCCAGAGGTTACGGATTGATGCGCGTAGTTATACGGCAGAAGAGGTACAAAAACTGGTCCGTACTTACAAAGAAGTGTTGACCGGTGAGGTCACCGTACAGGAAAACCTGCCGGGGACGACGCGCGGCCATTATTATCGCGGGGTTTTATGATGGGAACATCACATTTTGCTATCAAGACTTTGGAATTTGATAAAGTAAAAGCTTTAGTAGCGGCCAGAGCCGGTACCAGTTTAGGGAAAAAATTTATCCTGGGACTGCAGATTAGCTCTGACTTTGCCACCGTGAAAACCTGGCAGGAAGAAACAGCTGCGGCTGTACATGTCCTGGAAGAAGCTAAGAGGATGCCTTTTGGCGGCGTGTTTGATATCACGGAGGCAATAAAGCAGGCACGTTTGGGTGTGGTGTTAGATCCGGCTACTTTGATGCAGGTCTGGACCACGGCCGAAGCTTGCGGGCTCATGAAAAACTTTTTACAGGCTAACTGTGTCGAACTACCGGCCTTATCTGTCTATGGGGACAGGTTGACCGCTTTTCCCCAACTGGTACAGCAGTTAAGCCGTGCCATCTCGGAAAAGGGTGAGATCCTGGACCGGGCCTCGGTCAAACTGGCAGGACTGCGTACCGGTATTATCACGGCCCAGAACCGGGTCAAAGAAAGACTGGACAGCATCCTGCATGATGCCAACAACCATAAATATTTTCAGGACGCCTTGATCACCATGCGGGACAACCGGTATGTTATTCCTATCAAGCAGGAATACAAGATGAATTTTCCCGGCGTCGTCCATGATCAATCCAGTACGGGAGCTACACTTTTTATCGAGCCTCTGGATGTGGTGAATTTAAATAATGATATTACCAGGTATAAAGCAGAAGAAAAAATCGAGATTGAAAGAATCCTGAGGCAGTTGTCCGGGGCAGTAAGTGCAGAAGGAGACGCATTACTGCAATCATTGCGCCTCATGACCGAGCTGGATGCGATTTGTGCGAAAGCTTATTTTGCCCTGGATACCCATGCGGTACGGCCACAGCTTTTAGTGCAGGGCGGAGTGACGATTAATAAAGGACGGCACCCGCTGCTGGATCAGCACAAGGTTGTGCCACTGGACGTAGCCATCGGAGAAACTTTTAATACATTGCTTATCACGGGACCTAATACCGGCGGCAAGACCGTAGCTTTAAAAACAGTGGGTATTTTTGCCATGATGGCGCAGGTAGGTATGTTCCTGCCGGCACTCAATGTTAAGTTACCGGTTTTTAAATCTGTGTTTGCCGATATCGGCGATGAGCAGAGTATCGAACAGAGTCTCAGTACTTTTTCCGGACATATGCTGAATCTGATCCGTATCTTACAAGCGGTACAGCCCCGGGACCTGGTCCTGGTGGACGAATTGTGCGCCGGTACCGATCCTAACGAAGGCGCGGCCCTGGCAATGGCCATCATCTCTCATCTGCATGAACTCAATGTCTTTACCATTGCCACCACGCATTACAGCGAATTAAAAACTTTTGCCTATGACCGGGAAGGCATGGAAAATGCCAGCGTCGAATTTAACCAGGAGACGCTGATGCCTACCTACCGTCTGCTGATGGGAATTCCGGGCAGCAGTAATGCCTTCAATATCAGCCAGAAACTGGGACTTGCTCCGGCCATCATTAAAACGGCCACCGCCTTTCTGAACACGGAACAGGCGCATATGGATACCGTCTTGCAGGGACTGGAAGGCGAACGGCGCAAATACGAAGACAGCAACCGGGAGATTGAGCGTCTGCGTTATGAAAGCCAGGCCTTGAAGAACGAGCTGGATTATCAGAAACGCGAGTTTAAGAAACAGCGCAACGAACTTTTGCGTAAAGCGAAAGAAGAAGCCGATGGTATTTATCGTCATAGCCGCCGGGAAGCGGAAGCCGTCTTAAAAGAACTCCGCGCTTTAAAATCCGATTACGATACCAAGAAGCTGGAACAGGCTGCAGAAACAGCCAGGTTAAAACTGGATAAGCATTTTGATACTTCCCTGCCTTTACCGGAAGGGCAGGTCCTTACGCTGGAAAATGTGCATACCGGTCTGACCGTATATGTTAAATCTTTGCATAAGCAGGGCAACATCCTTGATTTTACAGATAAGGAAGTAACGGTGGCTGTCGGCATCTTAAAGATGACCCTGCCTTATAAGGACTGCCTGCTTGTAGGCGGCAGTGTTACTACCGTGGCTCCGGACCGGCCCAAATACCGGAAAGGGTATGCGCATAAACTGTTTCAGGCAAAACTGGAAGCTACCCCGGCGGAAGTTGATCTGCGGGGTATGACAACCGAGGAAGCCATCCCGGAGGTAGATAAGGCGATTGATAATGCGCTTTTGGCAGGGATGACAGAAGTACGTTTGATTCACGGCAAAGGTACGGGAGCACTGCGTGCGGGCTTGACTGCTTATTTGCAAACACATTCTGCGGTCAAGGATGTGGCCATGGCAGAATTGAATGCCGGCGGCAGCGGCGTAACCGTGGTGCATTTGAAGTAAGGCAGTAAAAAGATTGACCTTACCTGAGAGACATGTGATAATATAGCTGTATCTGGAAATACTTGTTTAAAGTGAGGAAAATTATGGCCACTTTAGTAAAAAAATTCGGCGGCAGCAGTGTCGCTACGCCGGAAAAGATGCACGGTATCGTAGACCGTATCTTGCGGGAACGTAAGCCGGGCGACCGGATTGTCATCGTAGTTTCCGCCATGGGTGATACGACGGATGATTTATTGGCCCTGGCGCAGCAGGTAAATCCTGAGATGCCCAAGAGAGAGATGGATATGCTGCTGGCAACTGGCGAGCAAATGTCTATCGCCTTACTGGCCAGTGCCTTTTGTGCCAAGGGGCAGCCGGCGGTTTCTTTTACAGGACCTCAGGCCGGTATCAAAACTAATGACAAACACACCAAGGCGACGATTGAAGATGTAAGTGCCACCAGGGTTAAGCAGGCGCTGGATGAAGGCAAGATTGTTATCGTGGCTGGGTTCCAGGGGATTACGCCGTATGGGGATATTACTACCCTGGGACGGGGTGGCAGCGATACCACGGCGGTGGCTGTTGCGGCCGGACTTAAAGCCGATTTGTGTGAAATTTATACGGATGTGGACGGTGTATACACGGCTGATCCGCGTCTGGTGCCTCAGGCTATTAAGCTGAAAGAGATTACCTTCGGGGAAATGCTGGAACTGGCGCGTCTGGGAGCCGGGGTCATGCAGCCACGGGCTGTGGAATATGGTGAACATAATGACGTGGCGATTCATGTACGCTCAACTTTTCATGATGTACCGGGAACAATAATTAGGAGGGAATACACCGTGCAGGAAAAAGGATTTGTCATTCGTGGTATTGCCCACGATATTAACGTAGCCAAGATTGCTGTTCGGGGCGTACCGGATCATCCAGGAGTTGCTTATGAGATTTTCCAGGCTTTAGCCGATGCCAATATTAGTGTGGATATGATTGTTCAAAGCGCTCGTGTAAGCGATAATAAAAATGATATCCTGTTTACGGTAACCCAGACGGATCTGGCCGATGCCACCAGCGTCATCGAAGATTTGAAAGATAAGATGCATTTTGACCGGGTGGACCTGGAAATTAATGTGGCCAAGGTTTCGGTAGTCGGTGCCGGGATGCTGGGTAACCCTGGTATTGCGGCCGGTATGTTCGGCGCCTTAGCTAAAGCCGGTATTAACATTGCCGTTATCAGTACTTCGGAGATCAGTATTTCCTGCCTGATTCCTGAGAAAGATGTGAAGAAGGCCGTAAATGCCATCCATGATTACTTTTTTCCCCAGGGAAAGAAATAAAGCATTTTTAGCGCAGTTAGTGTTAAAGAGGAGGTTTTCATCATGATTTCAAGTTTTGCTTGTAAGCTGGCCAAAGGCAAGGCGGCCAATGATATTATTTTTGCTGCGAATGCTGCTTGTGTGGCGGCTATTGCCAAGTATGGTCCGGAAAAAATTACTAACGGTACGATTGGTGCTATCATGGATGACGCAGGAAAGTTAGTATGCCTGCCGACGGTGGAAAAAGTTTATCGTAACCTGCCGACTAATGAGCTCATTGCTTATGCGCCTATTTCCGGTCTGCCTGATTACCTGGACAAGGTGGAGGTGGCGGCCTTTGGTAAATTTAAACCGGCTGGTTACACGGCGGCAGTGGCTACTGCCGGCGGTACCGGTGCTATCCATCACGCTATCTGGAATTATACGGAGCCTGGCGATATTGTGATTACCTCTGACTGGTACTGGGGTGCTTATAAAGTTTTGTGCCGTGACGCCGGCAGAGAATTACAGACTTATACCATGTTAAATGCGCAGAATACCTTTAACTTGTCCGCCCTGCGGGAAAAAGTGACCGCGGTCTTGCAAAAGCAGGATACTATCATGGTCATCATTAATACGCCGGCGCATAATCCTACAGGTTACAGCTTGACCACGGAAGATCTGCTCGGCGTGGTTAGGATGCTGCAAGAGGTAACGGAGACCGCTGGTAAGAAGGCGGTTTTGTTCCTGGATGTTGCTTATATCGACTATGCCGGCGACAAAGATGAGGTTCGCAAATTCTTTAAGGCTTTGGATCATCTGCCGGAAACTATTTTGGGTATCGTAGCTTATAGCATGTCCAAAGGTTTTACCATGTACGGCCAACGTACAGGCGCCATGATTGGCGTTTCGGATAATGCCGCCGTCATCAAGGAATTTGCTGAGATTAACCAGTTTACCAGCCGGGCTACCTGGTCGAACATTAACCGTCCTGCCATGAAGACCCTGGCTACGATTTATGCTGATCCGGCCTTGTTAAAAGCTACTGAGCAGGAACGTGACCATTATTACAAGATAATCAAGACCCGTGCCGATTTATTTATGAAGGAAGCAAAGGCTTGTGGTTTGCCGATGATTCCTTATATTGCCGGTTTCTTCTTGTCTATACCTGCTAAACATCCGGCAGCCATCTGTGACCGCCTGCACGCGGACGGTATTTATGTGGTACCTCTGGCAGCAGGTGTACGGGTAGCCTTGTGTTCTATCCCTCTGCAAAAAATTTCCGGGATGGCAGCGAAGATCTGCGCAGCCTGGAAAGCATCAGAAACGCAGGCTTGAACATGAAAACCATCTCTTTGCAATTACCGGATGGAAAGAAATATGATTTTCCTGAAGGAACTACTTTGTGGGAAATTAGTAAAAAATATCCTGCTTCCGGAACATACCCTGTAGCTGCCGGCATTTTTAACGGTGAGGAAATAGATTTACAAAAGCCGCTTTCTGCCGATGGCCAGGTTGCATTTATCGCCATTAATACGGAAGCCGGGATGCGTACTTATGAACGCAGTCTGCTCTTTTTGTTTTTAGTGGCTGCCCGGCAGGTTTGTCCCCAGATACAGATGGAAACCAGAAATACGCTGGGGAGTGCTTTATATCTGGTAGCGCATAATGGCAGCCTGAACAACCAGGATCTTACCGCTATCACCAAGAAGATGCGGGAACTGGTTGCGGCTGATGAACCCATTGCGTATCAATATGTTTCCGAAGCTGAAGTAGTGAGGTATTCGCAGCGGGATGGCACGGCAGCCGACCGGATAGGTTTGGTGGACATGCTGCCGGGTAAACAAAAATTTGTAGCCAATGTCCTGGACGGAGAATTTGAATACTTTTTTGGGCCGGTGCTGCCATCCGTAGGACTTTTACAGTCCTTTGAACTGATTAAGTTTGAAGAGGGCGTGGTCATTAACAAACCCAATGTGGCAAGTTATCCGAAACTGGTTCCCTGGAGCCGGACACAAAAAATAAATTCGGCCTATCAGGAAGCAGAAGAATGGTCGGCCATGATTGGTTGTAATACGGTAGCCAAGCTCAACAAGATTATTGATGAAGGGCATGCCGATAAAATTATCCGGGTAGCCGAGGCGCTGCAGGAAAAGAAAATCGCCGGGATTGCGGATAAGATCACCCATAGTAAGAAAGATATCCGTCTGGTACTGATTGCGGGACCGTCTTCTTCCGGCAAGACTTCTTTTGCCCAAAGGCTCAGCGACCAGTTGCAGGTCAACGGTATTAAACCTTTGCCTATTTCCATGGATAACTATTATCTTAATCGCGCTGATACACCGCGGAAACCGGATGGTTCTTATGATTTTGAGTGCGTGGAAGCTATTGATTTAGCTTTGTTTAATGAGCACTTAAGCCGGTTGCTGCAGGGAAAGACGATTAAGTTGCCCAAGTATGATTTCCGTTACGGCATCCGGGAATATCGAGGCGAAGAAATGAGCATGGGCGCTAACAGTGTCCTCGTGGTAGAAGGTATTCATGGCTTGAATGAAAAACTTACGAGCGCGATTCCCTCGGCACAGAAGTTAAAAATATTTGTAAGTGCCTTGACGCCAATGTCCCTGGATAATTTTAACAGGATTCATACGACGGATGTCCGGCTTTTACGCCGCATGGTACGTGATTCTCAATTCCGTTCCCATGACGCGGCCATGACGATTGATTTGTGGCCGTCTGTGCGGGCAGGGGAAGATAAATATATCTTCCCGTTTCAGGAGGATGCGGACATCTTCTTTAACACAAGCCTGATTTATGAGCCGGCGGTCTTAAAGAAATATGCGGAACCTTTGCTGCAGGCTATTCCAGCGACGGAGCAATCCTATACGGTAGCCAGAAGACTTTTAGATCTTTTACGGCTGATTAAGCCTTTGAGCGAGGATAATATTCCCCTGAATTCTATCTTGCGGGAATTTTTAGGTGGTTCAGTTTTTAAAGATGCCTTATAAATTCGCGATTTAAGTATGGCTTATACTAGTCTGTTACCTTCCTGCTGTGGCAGGAAGGTATTTTTTTGTCGAGGAATATGGTTTCAGTTAGGCATATAAAAAACGCACCACCCAATGTTAGTTTGTTGCTAACATTGGGGGTGCGCTTACTTCAATCATGGCAGCACTACTTGCTGGAAAATTATTTTTGTGGCGTAGGTTTGTTACTTACCACAGGAGCCTTGGGTGTTGCCGGTGCACTGGGTTTAGGAGCTTCATTGGGCCTCTTTACCTTAGGCGGAGCCGCTAACTGGCCGTTACCGCTGCTGGAAGTATTGCCCTTCGGCGTACTCGGAGTTTCTTTACCAGCATTATTGTCATGGGTACCATTTTTATTCGTATCCTTATTTTTAGCATTGGCATCATTAGCGTTATTACTGCCGCCAATCACGCCTTCATTGGAAGCGCCGGCAGGCGTTACTGCACCAGCAGGACGGACAAAGTCGGCATAAGGAACATGCGCTACAGCCTGGACCATGAAATTGTGCCAGATGGAAAGGGGCGCCATGGAACCGGTCATCACGCCCATGGACTTGTTGTTATCATCGCCTACCCAGACAGCACAGGCCAGGTTAGGAGTATAACCGACGAACCAGGCATCATGGTAATCATCCGTGGTTCCTGTTTTACCTGCTGCCGGCCGGCCAAGTCCGGCACCTGCGCCGGTACCGCTGATCAGCACATCCTTTAACATATCCGTTAACTGGTAGGCAGCTTTAGCACTGACAACTTGTTTAGGAGCTACCTTATGTTCATAAATAACCTTGCCTTCACGGTTAACAATCTTGGTGATGGCTACCGGGGCGTTGTATTTACCATTATTACCAATAGTGCCATAGGCTGCTGCCATTTCCAGAGGGGTGACACCTTTGCTCAGGCCGCCTAAGGCCATGGCCGGGTTATCATCGGTATATTTGCCGCTATCAACCAGGGTAGTAATACCTAAAGCTTTGGCCATAGCAACAACTTTAGAGGTACCAACTTTTTGAGCAACCAGTACGGCAGGAATGTTATAGGAATTTTTTAAAGCGGTACGCAAACTTACTTGACCGTGGAAATTATGGCCGTAGTTTTGCGGTTCCCAACTGCCAAACTTAATCTTACTATCATTAACTACGGTGGCGGCGGTTAAACCGTTATCCATAGCGGTCAGATAGACGAACGCTTTAAACGAAGAACCGGGCTGACGAGTAGCCAGGACGGCACGGTTAAATTTATCTTCGCCACGACCGCCGATCATGGCCTTAATCTCACCGGTAGTGGGATCGATAGCCACAATCGCTGCCTGAGGTTGTGTTAACTTGGAATTATCAGTGTAGAAATTAGGAAGATATTTGAGAGAAGATTCAGCTTCAGACTGCATGTTGCCATCCAGGGTGGTATAAACCTTTAGACCGCCCTTATAGAGTGCATCAGCACCAAATTCTTCAATGACACGCTGGCTGACATAGTCGAAGAAGTAAGAACGTGAATCTTTGCGGTTGGTTTTAGGTTTAGTAAAGTTTATCTTTTCAGCTTTAGCTTTATCACATTCAGCCTGCGTGATATAGCCAAACTTTACCATTTGGTCCAGGACCAGATGTTGACGTTCCGTACTAGCTTTGGGATTTTCAAAAGGATTATAGAAGTTAGGGCTTTTAGGGATAGCGGCCAGAATTGCCGATTCTGCCAGGTCCAAATCCTTGGCATGCTTATTGAAATAATACAACGAGGCACTTTCTACACCATAGGCACCCTGACCAAAATAGATACGGTTCAGGTACATATCCAGGATCTCATCTTTGGTGTATTTGTTTTCCAGTTGTTTAGCCAGGAAAGCTTCTTTAATCTTTCTGGTGATAGTACGTTCCTGGGTCAGGAAAGCATTTTTAGCTAATTGTTGGGTAATCGTGCTGCCTCCCTGTACTTCGCCGCCAGTTATATTGGTAACAAAGGCGCGCAGGGTGCCACGATAATCAATACCGCCATGCTCATAGAAACGATTATCTTCAATGGCAATAAAGGCATGCTGCAGATGCTTAGGAATTTTATCAAAACTTATGGGCAGGCGTCTTTCTGCGGAAGCAGTTGTGAAAATAACCTGTCCTTTGTTATCATAAAATTGAGAAGCGGCATCCGGTACCAGCGACTGGTCCATGTTCTTGGAGAACATGCAGGCGGAAGCCATTGTCATCATTATTAAGGCTAGTAAGGCTAATAAGGCTAATACTATTTTTATGGGGATTCTGGTTTTGCGATTCATAAATAGACCTCATCTTTCAATGTCATTGACACATGACTGGTGTAGAAGGAAAAATTACACATGATATTATACCACTAGAGTTTTGTTTTGTCATTAAAAGTTGTAGGGTAGTGTATTTTCCTGGTTAAGCAGACTTAACAATTAGAAGTGGCATAAAAGTCTTTTACATTATATATTAAATTAGCAAGATTGCAAGCCATAAACTTAATAAACACTTAAAGCAAAAGGATAAGGTGATTTTGGACGAGTAATACCTACCTATAGGTACCTTGCTTTGGCGCACCACAAGAAGATTTTGCAAATCAAAAAAAATTTATAAAAGGGCTTGCTTTTTTTTTAGCAAATGATACAATAATACTGCACCCTAAAAAACGGGTGCATTTGGAACCTTGAAAACTGAATAACAAACCAGATGGATGTGCGGGTCGCACACCTTCCTTGGAAGGTGATGCAACCAAACAAAAGTCAAACAAATAATTCTTTAATCAATAAAGAGCCAATCGGCTTTTCATAAACTATTATGGAGAGTTTGATCCTGGCTCAGGACGAACGCTGGCGGCGTGCTTAACACATGCAAGTCGAACGGGACATTTTATTTCGGTAAGGTGTCAAGTGGCG
>JAKVKY010000017.1 GCA_022484685.1 Acidaminococcaceae bacterium
GCACCAATGCCACCACCTTGTCCGGGGAATACGGCTACCGGAAACAGCTGCGGAACGGTTTGTACCTGGAACCTCAGGGCGAACTTATCCTGGGCCGTTTGAGCTCCTCGGATTATACGACTAATAAAAATGTGGACGTGCATGTAGACAGCCAGAACCATTTTGTCACCAGGTTAGGCGTGGCGGTGGGCAAAGAAACCGGCCGCAGCAACTGGTACGGCCGGACCAGCTATTATCATGATTTTGGCGGCGCCAGCAGCGTTAACTTTGACGGCTACGATTATGACAACACCGCCCTGCGGGACTGGTTCGAACTCACCCTGGGCGGCGATGTGAAACTGTCGAAGAGTCTCCGCCTCTACGGCGAAGCGACTAAGTACCTGGGCGATGTGACCAACAATGTGAACTTCAACGCGGGTCTGCGCTGGAGTTTCTAAAAAATAGTTTAACGGCAGGAGAAAGCTACCGCCGCTGTGGCGACTGTGTACAGACAGGCTGTCTTGGCGGCGGTACTTTTGACAGCAGGAGCGGAAAGGAGTTCTCATGATGAAGTACGGTAGGCAGACATCTTCCTGGTTGGCGCTTTCAATCACTTTAACCTTATTAGCAGGGGCCGGTACGGCTTGGGCCGCTAATCCGGCCTACGGCGTGGCTAATACCACAGATAATACCACCCTGACGGTGAGCACGGATACCAACCAGACGGTGACGGCGACCTCTGCGGACGCGGGTACAGACGCCGTGGCTTACGGCCTCTTGGCAAAAGGTGACGGCGCCGTACTGCAGATCCAGGGTAATACGACCATGATTACCAGCGCCGCTAACAGCGCCGGCGGCGCTTTCCATGCCTACTCTGTGGCCTCCTCTGGCAACAGCGAGGTGTACGTGAACACGGCGGACGGCTCTACCGGTCTGGGGAAGACCATCCAGCTGGAAGGCGATGTGGACAATGAAGGTAATGCCGTGAAAATTGTGCTGGATACGGCGTCTTCCTATCTGCAGGGCAATTTTGTCCACGCCGGCCCCAATTTTATGTTTAAACTGGCCAACGGCGCCACCTGGCGGCCGGTCTTCAATAACCGCTACGGTACCTTTGCTGACCAAAGTCACGACCCTAATTATGTGTATACGGCCGGCCAGTACTCTGGTGGCTATCTGAACGGGCCCTCTGTGGTTTCGGACGGCGGCGTCATGGATCTGACCTGGGACAACCGTACCCGTACTGCTAGCCGGGAACTGAACCTGCATTCTTTCAGCGGTACCGGCACCGTGATCCTGAACACCAATGTGAATAATTTTAGCGATACCGGCGACTTCCTGGAGATTCAGAACGGTAAGTCCGGCACCCTCACCGTGAAGGTCAGCCACGATCCCGTCTTTGACAGCGGCGCCAGCGTCCAGGGCACGGCCAGCGTGGTCACGGTGGATAACGGTTACGACGATTTGAATGTGGTGGGCGGCACCATGGCCTACAATGCCAAAAATTACACGCCTCATATTACAGGCAGCTACGGTATGTGGGCCATTGACGGCTTTAGCGTCAGCAGTTCCATCGGCGGCAGCGTCAACGCCAACGTGAAAACCGTGGCGGACGGTCATTACGCCCTGCACAGCTTGTGGCTGGGGGAGACTAACAGCCTGGACAAACGGCTGGGAGATTTGCATAATCTGCAGACCCCGGCGGAGAACGGCATCTGGGCCCGGTACGGCTACCGCAAACTGGAAGCGGGCAGCGGCGATGAGGCCGCTGTGAAAGCCAACCTGTTCCAGGTGGGTTACGATAAGAAACAGGCCGGGGAGAGCGGTAATATTTACCGGGGCCTGGCGGTAAGCTACGCCAAAGGCACCAGCGACTTAAAGAGCGGCGAGGGCGATGTGAAGGAAACCACCCTGAGCCTGTACCAGAGTTTTGCCGGCAACGACGGCCGTTATTACGATATCGTCCTTAAGGGCGGCAAGTTCATGAATGACTACCGCATCACGGACAGCAGCGCCGCCTTTTCGGAAAGCGATTACAGCACCTGGGCCTACAGCCTGAGCGGCGAGATCGGCAAGCGCAAGACCTGGGCCAGCGGTTTTTATGTAGAGCCCCAGGCGGAACTGATCCTGGGCCATATGAACAGCGCGGATTATACTACCAGCACCGGCATGAAGAGTAAAGCGGAAGCCGCCAACCTGGCTTTGACCAGGCTGGGCTGCGCCGTGGGCAAACAGTTCGGCCAGAACAGCCTTTACGCCAAGGCCAGCTACTTCCATGATTTCGGCAGCGGCATCAACATCGACGCGGACGGGGTGGATTACCACCGGGATCCGGCCCGGAACTGGGGCGAGTTCGCCCTGGGCGGCAGCGTCAAGGCCGGGAAAGCCTGCCAGATTTACGGCGAGCTGAGCAAATATGTGGGCCAGCTGACGAGTCCCATCATGGTGAACGTGGGGGCGCGCTGGAGCTTCTAAAACTTAGCATACGTCCGGGAGCACGGGATGCCAGCCAGCTTTACGGAGGTAAAATTTACCAAGTCCAACGTCTGTAGTACCAGGCGTTGGACTTTTTTTATTTCCGTGGCAGGAGTATAATTAATAACAGGAGTATAATTTATATACGAAGAAAAAACGGGAGACACAGGTGCTAACAAAAAGAGAACTGGCGTAGTTGGGTTAGGATGAAGGTGAGCGGCATGAAAATTAGTATCTTCGCGGCGGGCATGAAGGCGGCCCGGGAACTGGAACAGGCGCTGTGGTCTTATGGGGACAGCCTGGAGGAAGATTTATCCCTCCGCGCTTTTACCCAGCCGGCGGCGCTGCTGAAAGACTGCCGGAAAACTGCGCCCGAGGCGCTCTTTTACATCCTGCCGGACCCGCCGCCCGCGAAGATTGAACTTCTGGAAAAATTTCAGGTGGATTTTCCCCGGTCCTTGCTGATCCTGGCAGGGTCCAGGCCGGAATATGCCCTGAACGCTTTCCAGCTGGGGGCCGTTTATTACCTGCAGCCGCCTTATTCCTGGAAGGAACTGGAACGCTGCTATCAGCGCTGCGTCCATCTTTTTGCCAAGACGCCGGCCAGCCTGAAGCTGACCAAGAATCGCAAAACCTATACGCTGCCTCTGGCCAACCTTATCTACATCGGCGTCACCGGCAAGCAGACCTGCTTTTATCTGCAGGGGCAGCCGGAGCCGTTTACCGCTAACTGTTCCCTGGCCCAGGTGAGCCAAAAATTGCACGACCCGCGCTTTGTGCGCTGCTACCGCAATTTTATCGTGAACCTGGATTATGTGGAGAAGATGCAGCCGGCGGGTATTTTGTTGCAGAACGGGACGGTACTGCCGTATGCCAGGCATAACCTGGTACAGCTGCTGCACGCCTACCACAACTATATGCTGCGGCATCCCCATGCCCAGCAGGATGCGGCGGTGAACCTGATCCACTATAAGGAACGGCTGCACCTGGCTTTAAAGGCGGCCCATATCTGCGTGTTCGAGGTGGACCTGCACAAGCAGCTCTACACTTTCTTTGATAACAGCGAAGATATTTTCGGGGTCAGCGACGACGTGATCCTGTCCGACGTGGCCGCTTTTGCCAAGCTGTCGCCGGAGGAATACCTCCGGGCCGCCACCAATTATTTTTCGCATCCCGATGATGCCCAGGTGATTGCTCAGGCCTTTAAAGAAATTCTTGCCGGACACCATACTTCCTACGAGGCCCGCATGAAAGCCGGCCAGACCAAGTTTACCTGGTGCCGCCTGGACCTGCAGCCCATCCTGGAAAACGGGGCGCCGGTGCGGATGATCGGCGCCATCATCGCCCTGAAACGGAAGACCTGGCGGCGGAAAGCGAAATGAGGAGCTGTATGCATACCGTCTTTTTTAGTTTGTTGTTCAGTTTGCTTCTGGCGCTGCCGGTGACCGCGGCCAAGTTGGAAGTGGTGGCTGAGTCGCCCTATCAATGGACAGGACTGGCTCTTTCCCGGGAGCAGCGCATGTTTGTCTGCTATCCTACCTGGCGTAATTATCCCCGGTTTAAGGTAGCGGAACTGGTCCGGGGAAAAGCCGTGGCCTATCCGGATGCGGTTACGGCGGCTGCTTTTAGCTGCGTGCAGAGCGTGTACGCGGACGCCCGGGATTATTTGTGGGTGCTGGACACGGGTAAACCCAGGGGTCAACAGCCACGGGTCGGTACTGCCAAACTGTATAAGTTTGACCTGCGAACCAATAAATTGGCATGGCAGTACGCTTTTCCGCCAGCGGTGGATCTGGCGGCTTCATATTTAAACGACGTGCGGGTGGATACACGGAGGCACTATGCCTATCTGACAGATTCCGGCGCCGGCGGTATCGTGGTGGTCAAGCTGCCGGAGGAGAAGTCAAATTCTGCCAGGCAACAAACCTGGGAGAAAGCACGTAGGAGCAGCGCTGCCGGGCAACCATCTTCCTGGCGGGCCCTGACTGATATTCCCCAGGTGCTGGCTCAGCAGGAAGGTATTAACTTTAGCAGCACCGGTTATGATAAACACCAGACCCACAGCGACGGTCTGGCCCTGACCGGGGATGGACGGACGCTGTATTTTGCGCCCATGACGGGGCAGACGCTGTACAGCATTGCTACGG
This sequence comes from Acidaminococcaceae bacterium, assembly GCA_022484685.1. Lineage (GTDB taxonomy): Bacteria > Bacillota > Negativicutes > Acidaminococcales > Acidaminococcaceae > JAKVKY01. The sequence goes on from JAKVKY010000017.1 coordinate 4,602, forward strand.
CTAAGCTGCGGGACAGTGGTTTGAGCGTGACCCAACGTGCTCGGGCTATTAAGGTAGTGAGTGCTAAGAGTGTGCCCACGGACGGTTTGTGGTTGCGGGAGCAGAAAATTTACATGGGTGATTTAGCCCGGGAAGGGCTGTTCGTTTACGATTTACAGCAAAAGCAGGGAACGCCGCTTCCTGTACCGGTACCGGTGCGCTGGGCTGACAGTTTTGCCGCTGCTCCTCAGGGGGATTTGTATTTTACCACCTCCCAGATTAATTACCGGAACCAGCCGCCGGAACCATATAGAATTTATAAATTGAAGAGGTAACAAGTGAAAAATAAAGCCATCCGTATTTTGTGTTTTGTCTTAGGTATCATAACTAATTCTTTCGGCATTGCCTGTATTACCAAGGGCGCCCTGGGAACCTCGCCGATTTCCAGCGTGCCGTATGTGTTCAGCCTGCAGTTTGCGCCGTCCTTTGGCGTCTTTACGTTCATCGTGAACGCGCTCTTTGTGCTGACCGAGATTATCCTGCTGCGGAAAAACTTCCGCCCGGTGGATTTTTTACAGCTGGCGGTAAACGTGGTCTTTAGCGTCTTTATCGACCTGAGCATGGCGGCGCTGGCCTGGCTGCAGCCTCAGACTTTGCCGCTGCAGGTGCTGACCGTCGCTATGGGTTCGACTATCATGGCCTTCGGCATCTGCCTGGAGGTGACGCCGGCGGTGCTGCTGGTGCCGGGGGAGGGCGTGGTCAATGCCATCTCCCGTACTTTTAAGTTGGAGTTTGGCAACGTCAAAATTGGTTTTGACCTGACGCTGCTCATTTTGGCTTTGGGGTTGTCCCTGGTCTTTTGGGGACGCATCCGGGGTCTGGGGCTGGGCACCATCATCTCGGCCCTGCTGGTGGGCAAGCTGGTGAAAGTTTTTCATCAGCGCCTCCGCTGGTTCGCCAGGCTGGAAGCCTTGAAGTCGGCGTGAAGATGCTGAAACTTAGGTGAAGTTACTGTGCAAATAATTTAGCTCCGGACCTGGATCCGGGGCTTTTTTACGCACGGCTGTAAAAAAGGAAACTTTGTCTGTAAATGCTTGGTTGATTATACAAGGTAGTGTATAATAGAAAGAGTGAAGCTAAGCACGAACAAAGCAATTGTGCAGAAATAAAAAATGCACAGGTAAAGCAACTATGCGCAATACTTATTAGGATAACGGAGAGAACATCATGCGCCAGGAACTGCCTTATTTTGAGATTGAAAATTCGTACGGCGGCAACCAGGAATGGTTTGCCACCCTGTGGATGCGGATGGGCGGCTGCGCAGCGGAAACGGCCTGCGACAGCAGTATTTATCTGGCTTTGTATAAAGGCAAGGCCAATTTATATCCTTACGATGCCAAACACCTGACCCGCAAGGACTATGTGGAATTTTCCAAGGTGATGCGGCCTTATCTGAAGCCGCGTTTTTCCGGCATCGACCGGCTGGAAATTTACCAGGAAGGTTTGGGTAAATATCTGCGGGACCGGGGCGAAACCGGTTTACAGCTGCTGGCGTGGGACGGAAAGCAAGACCTGGCGGCTACGCAAACGGTAATCAAGCAGCAAATTGACCAGGGCTATCCGGTGCCGTGCCTTATTTTGAACCACGCCAATCCGGATTTTGAGGAGTACGAATGGCACTGGTTCTTGCTTAACGGCTACGAGGCCACGGCCAGCAAATTTTTGGTAAAAGCCGTCACCTACAGCGCCTGGAAATGGCTGGACCTGGCCGGATTGTGGGACACGGGCCACAGTAAAAAAGGCGGGCTGATCTTGTTCAGGGAAACGGCTCAAGGAGCATGACATGGATTTAAGCAGGATGCTGGCGCATTACCAGCCGGAAGCGGCTGCCTTGCGCAAGTTGGGCTTTCGTAAAAAGCAGGGCGTGTACACCTGGAAGCAAACTTTGTCCGGCGCCCTGGAGGCGCGCTTTACCTTGACGGCGCACCATTTTGCCGTCCAGGTTTTTGACCCGGTGGAAGGGGAAGCGTACCTGCCCTTTGAGCAGGACGGCGCCACAGGCAATTTTGTCCAGGGCATCCGGGAGCAGGTGGACCAGCTGGTGCAGAAAATTATCACGCAGGGCTGCACCTGCCAGCGTCAGCGGGAACAGCTCCTGGCGTATGTGAAAAAGGAATACGGCACGGACCCCTGGTATCCCTGGCCGGAATATCCGGAGCACTGCCCCTTGAAGGTGCCGGAGACGGGCAAGTGGTACGGGATCGTGATGGAGATTCCCGCCCGGCTGCTAGGTTTGCCGCAGCCAGGCGAGGTGGATATACTGAATGTCAAGTTACCGCCGGACCAGGTGGAAGCACTGTGCGACCGGCAGCAATTTTTCCCGGCTTACCATATGCATAAAAAATACTGGCTGACGATGCTGCTGGATGGCAGCGTGCCTTTAGCCAGGGTAGAGCAGCTGGTAGCGGCCAGTTATGCGCTGGTGGCTAAGAAAAGGAGCAAACGAAAATGAAAGTGGCAGTGGTAGGAGCAGGTCATGTAGGTCTGGCCGTGTTCGGCAAATTAAAAAGCATGGCGGAGATTAACGAGCTGGTTTTGATCGGCGCCGAGTTTGAGAAAGACAAGGTGCAGGGCGAGATCGAGGATTATCTGGACGGGGACGTGCTGGAGCGGGGCCTGACGCCGAAGATTGCCGGCGGGCCGTACAGTGCGGCTGCCGGCGCCGATATTATCATTTACGCGGCAGGCGCCGGGCGTAAACCGGACGAGAGCCGGCTGGACCTGCTCAAGAAAAATGTCCAGATCCTGCGGGAGGTGTTTGCCCAGCTGCGGCCCTATTGTCAGGACGCCATCATCATCTGTATCTCTAATCCTCTGGATGTTTTAACGTATCTGCTGCCGGAAGCAGCCGGGGTCAGCCCGGACAAAGTCATCGGCACCGGCACGCTTTTGGATTCGGCCCGGCTGAGACGCCTGGTGGCCCGGATCTTTGATATTAATGCCGCTTCCGTCCATGCCCAGGTGCTGGGCGAACACGGCCAGTCGGCGGTGGTGCTGTGGAGCACGGTCCGCGTTGGCGGGCTCAGCGTGGATGAATATACGGAACGGATGCTGGATGAGGAAGCCGTGCTGAAGAAAAAGCAGCTGGCCGAAAGCATGAAAACCGTAGGCGCACGGCTGATCACGGAAAAGGGCAGCACGGCTTACGGCGTTACCAGTTCCACGGCCCGCATCGTGGGAGCGGTCATCCATGACAGCAGGGAGATCATGACCGTCAGCACCTCGCTGCTGCAGAAATACGGCGTGGACGGCGCCGCCATGTCCATCCCCTGCGTGCTGGGACGCCAGGGGATCCTGGATACGATCCGGACTCGCGCCAGCGCCCAGGAAACAGCGGCCCTGGCCCATTCGGCGGCAGTAATTAAGGAAGCCATTGCGTCTGTTAAGACGGACGGGACAGCGAAAAAATAACGGACAGAAAAATAACGGTTGAGTTAAGAACAGTAAGAAAATAACTAGACAGTAAGGAAATAACTAGATAAAAAGTAACTGCCAACAAATTTTAGATGAACAAACTTGCACCCCGGCCCCGGACCTGAAAATCCGGGGCCGGTTTTTGGTGGGACGAAAGAACATTGCTGCGTAGTTTTGCATAAGACGAAAGAAACTTAGCGGAAATTTTAGTCAAGGTGAGTGGAAGGTGAGAGGGTCGTTTTTTCACTTTTTTTCTCGGCAAGCCGCTCTCTGATTGGAGAGGAGAGGGTGAGAAGGTAGTTTGGGTAAAAGTCCCCAGAAAAAATTATTGGTATTATCTTATTCAATATAAACACTTTTAGCCATTTCTGCTTCTCACCTTCTCACTCCCAGTAGCAGCGCCGCTTGCAGAACTTTGCTTGTGCAAAATCCTGCCTCTCTTTTTACTTTCCTGGGAGCAATAACGCTGTGAAATAAAATTAGCTACCGGAAAATAATTGGGGCCTGACCTGGTTTGACAGCCGGAAGAATTTCCCGTAAAATTAAGATAAGTGTAACTTATTTTACAAATAAATAAACCGCTAGGCGGAAGAAAGGATGATGAGATGAATTCGGAAACATCTAACAACAGTAGTGAGGCTAAGCAGGAGCGGGAACTGCAACAGGAGCGCGGGCCGTTACCGTTGCAGGTTAAAGAAGATGTAAAGCTGGCGGAGGATCCGGAATTGGAAGAACGGGTGCGGGTGGCTAAGAAACTTATTGTTGCTAAGCTGCGGCAGGAACATATTTTACCTCCGGAACCACCTCAGTTTGGCAAGATTCTGCAATATGAGGACAATGACAGCGGTAACGCGGATAAGTTTTTGGCTTATTTTCATCATGAACTGACATTCTGTAAGCGTACGCAAACCTGGTTCTTGTATGATGGCAAACGCTGGCTGGAAGATAAGAACGGACAGGAAATCAGGCGTAAGGCCGAAATCTTCTATCAAGAGGTAATGGGAATTTTTGACAGGCCTGACCTGACGGATAAGCAAAAAGAACGGCGTAAAGATTTTCTCAGGTTAGGCAATTGTAAGGTACAGGAGCGTTTGTTAGAAGCTGCCTCTGTCAGGTCCCAGTTCGACAGTAAAAATTTTAACCGTTTTAACAATCTTCTGGTAGCTGAAAGCGGCGTGATTGATCTGACCAACAGTGTGCCGCATCTTTTTTCTCCCAACTATCTTTTGACCCAGAAAACAGCGTTGTTTTATGATATGGAGGCACCGAAACCGCTGCGGTTCCTACGCTTTTTAGAAGAGATATTTGACGGGAATCAGGAACTGATCAACTATGTACAGAAGGTCTTGGGCTACTGCCTGACCGGCGAGACCAGGGAGCAGTGTTTCTTCATCTTTTGTGGGGCCGGGTCCAATGGTAAAAGTGTGCTGCTGAACCTGCTGCAAAAGATGCTGCCTGAGTTTGTGCAAACCATGGCGCTCAGCGGTTTAGCGGAAAAACGTGATTACAACGCGCCTAATTCCACCCTGGTGGCGGCTAAGGATGCCCGGATGTTGTTTGTGCACGAGCTTAACAACAATATGCGGCTGGATGAGAACCTGGTCAAGACTTCTACCGGCGAGGATACGGTAGTGGCCCGGGCCATGTATAAGTCGGAGATAGAATTTAAACCTCACTATAAGCTGATCCTGACCGTTAATCATTTTCCCCAGGTCAACTGGGATGATTATGCTATGGCGCGCCGCATCAGGCTGATTCCTTTCCTGCATACTTTTAAGGGCAGGGAGATTGACCGGGAACTGCCTGCCAAACTATGGGCGGAACGGGAAGGAATTTTGGTGTGGCTGGTTGCAGGAGCGCGGCGCTGGTATGCCGAAGGTCTGGGGGAACAGCCGTCCATGGTACAGGACGAATTGTGGAAACTGGAAATGGATTCGTCCAGCTTTTGTGATTTTTATAAACACTGTCTGGAAGTTACCGGCAGGGAACAAGACCTGGTACAGGCGTCAGCTTTGTACCAGCGTTATTGTGACTGGTGCCGGGAACAGAACCTGGAAGTGCAGGAGATAGTAAATAACAAGCTTTTTGGACGCAACCTGCTTCGCAGTAAGATTACCAAAAAGATGTTGGGCAAGACTCGTTGCAACTATTATTTGGGCGTGCGCTTAAAAGAATAGCTGGACCTTGCTGATCTTTAGGTACGGAGGCATATTATGTACTATTACACGACCTACGCTTCGCCCTTGGGGCAGATGACGCTGGCTTGTGCTGCCGACGGTAAAAATATTGTCGGCGCCTGGCTGGAGGGGCAGGAGTATTTTTTAGGTTCCCTGCAAACGGAGCAGGGACGGGCAAAAAAACTGCCGGTCCTGGAGCAGGCTTGTGCCTGGCTGGACCGCTATTTTGCCGGTCAGCGCCCCAATCCCGGAGAGCTGCCTTTAGCGCCGGCGGGTACGGAGTTTCGCCGGAAGGTATGGGCGCGGCTGCTCCGGATTCCTTACGGCCAGGTGGTGACCTATGGGGAAATTGCCAGAGAACTGGCGGCGGCAGGGACGTCCTCGCCAAAGTCCGGCCGTAAAAGTTTGGCCGGTACAAAAAAGGTTGCGGCGAAAACTGCTGCCGGTGCTAAAAAGACCGCTGTCCCAACTGCTGCCGGCAAGATGTCGGCCCGGGCAGTAGGCGGCGCCGTGGGGCACAATCCTATCTCCATCATCATTCCCTGCCACCGGGTCATCGGCGCCCGGGGCCGGCTGACCGGTTATGCCGGCGGCCTGGATAAGAAGGTGGCGCTGCTGAAGCTGGAAGGGGTCAAGCTGGAGGGTGACGGTGGCAAGACCGGTACAGGCTTTTAGGTTCCTGCTGCTACATACGTAGCCGGGCACTTGGTCCTGCATCTCTTTTCCTACTTGACAAGTAGATAGTTTATCCTTAAACTAAACTTAAGTTAATCTCTTTGCACTGCATTACATTTCCTCTGGCGAGGAATGCGAGATCACCAGTACAATCTGAGCAGGCGATGCCAGAAGTGGCGTGGGGCCGGGCCGTTCAGCAAGCGGCAACAGGGTGCAGCTTAAGAGCACATCTGTGGGACAGTGTCGTGTTCCGCAGATGTGCTTTTTTATATCTGCGAACAGGTACTCTCGCGTGGGGCATTGGAGAAATCTGAGACCGGAATCTTCCGGAAAGGAGTCTTCTAGCATGACCACGACGAAAAGTTTTCAGGGGCTGACCACAGCGGAGGCCAGGGCCCGGCAGGCCCGGTACGGGAAAAATGCCCTGACGGCGCCGAAAAAAGTCAGTCTGGCGGGGAAACTGCTGCATATTTTGGCGGAGCCGATGTTTTTGCTGCTCCTGATTGCGGCGCTCATCTATTTTTTGTTAGGCGAGGCCCGGGACGGAGCCATCATGCTCATCTTTGTGGTGAGCATGATCGGTATTGACGTGTTCCAGGAGTGGAAGACGGATAAGACCCTGGCGGCATTAAAAGAACTGGCGGCGCCTCAGGCCACGGTGATCCGGGACGGCAGGGAGCAGCAGATCCCAAGCGCGGACCTGGTGCCCGGTGATATTTTATTGCTGCAGGAAGGCGTGAAGATTCCGGCGGACGGCAGTATTTTGCAGTGCGCGGATTTTTGCGTGGACGAATCGTCTCTCACCGGCGAAGCGGCCGGGGTGTGGAAAAAGCCCCGGCTGGAAGCGCCGGCTGGTAGAGAAACTGCGCTTGCAACTGGCAGCACAGGCAGCAGTGTAACTGTTAGCGCAGGTAACAGCACTGCTGCTAATATTACTGCCGTAACTGAAAATACGGCTGCCGCCTCCGACTACTGGCGGCAGGATTATTGTTACGCGGGCACCCTGGTGACCCAGGGTTCGGCCGTGGTAGAGGTAACGCAGATTGGCGCCGCCAGCGAGTACGGCAAGATCGGCGCCGGGATCGTGGCGACGGTACCGGCGGCTACCCCGCTGCAAAAGCAGACCAACCAACTGATCCGCGCCTGCTCAATTTTGGCCGGGGTACTGTTCATCCTGGTAGGCATCTTTACCTGGCTGGATATCCCGGACCATAATTTTAAGGACCGGCTCATCGAGAGCGTGCTCTCCGGCGTGACCCTGGCCATGGCCATGATCCCCGAGGAATTCCCGGTCATCCTGACCGTCTTTTTATCCATGGGCGCCTGGCGTCTGGCCAGGAAAAATTCCCTGGTGCGCCGGCTGCCCAGCGTGGAAACTTTAGGCGCGGTCAGCGTGCTGTGCGTGGATAAGACCGGCACCATTACCCTGAACAAGATGTCGGTGCAGGCTACCTGGCTGGCTGCCGGTACGGAGCGGGACCTGGCCCTGGTTTTGGGACGGGCCTGCGAGAGCGAGACGTATGACCCTATGGAAAAAGCCATGCTGGCCTGGTGCGAGGCCCAGGGTTTAACCCCGCCCCAGCTTTTTGCCCAGCCGCTGGTACACGAATACGCTTTTACCAACGAGCTGAAGATGATGGGCCATGTGTGGCAGCTGCCGCAAGGTTTGCTGCTGGCCATGAAGGGCAGTCCGGAACGGGTGCTGCCTTTGTGTGACCTGACGGCGGCGCAGCGGGCGGCTGCAGAAATGCGGTTGCAGGAACTGGCGGCTCAGGGTCTCAGGGTGATCGCGGTGGCGTCTGCCCAACCAAAAAATGTGGCGGCGTTACCGGCGGAACTCAGCGGCTACAGTTTAAAATTACAGGGCTTGGTGGCCCTGGCGGATCCGCCTCGTCCGGGCGTGGCGAAGGATATTGCGGTCTGCCGGGCCGCCGGCATCCGGGTAGTGATGATCACCGGCGATAACGGCACCACGGCGGCAGCCATCGCCGGCCAGATCGGTATTCCCGGCAGCGGCCGGATTTTGACCGGAGCGCAGTTAGATGCCCTGGACGATGCAGCTTTGCAGGAGGCCGTGCGTACCACTACGATTTTCTCCCGGGTCATCCCGGCCCATAAGATGCGCATCGTCAGCGCCCTGCAGCAAAGCGGGGCCATCGTGGCCATGACCGGGGACGGGGTCAACGACGCACCGGCCCTCAAGCGGGCGGATATCGGCATCGCCATGGGCAAACGGGGCAGCGAAGTATCCCGGGAAGCGGCGGACCTAATCCTGCTGGACGACAATTTCCATACCATCGTGGCCACGGTCCGGGACGGACGGCGCATCTATGACAACATCCGCAAGGCCGTGGGCTACGTGTTCACCATCCATATCCCGGTGGCGGGCGCGTCCCTTTTGGCGCCGTTCTTAGGCGTGGCGCCGGCAGCGTTATTACTGCTGCCCCTGCATGTGGTGCTGCTGGAAATCATCATCGATCCTACCTGTTCCATCGTTTTGGAACGGCAGCCGGCGGAAAAGGAAATCATGTCCCGGCCGCCCCGTAACCCGGAGGCTAAGATTTTGACGGCGGCGCTGCTGGCCAAAAGTATCGGCCAGGGCCTGGCTATCTTTGCCGCCTCCTTTGGCGCTTATTACTACACCCTGGCGGGCAGCGAGTTGAACGCGCCGGTGGCACGGTCCCTGGGACTGGCGGTCATCATGCTGGCCAATTTGTTCTTAGTGCAGGTGAACAGCTCGGAAGAGGAACTGGCGCTGCAGTCCGTGCAGCGGCTGGCCCAGGATCAGGTGATGTGGGCGGTGGTGGTGGGAACATTGCTGCTCTTAGCCGTAATTCTCTATTCGCCCCTGGCCCTGTATCTGAAACTGGCGCCCCTGAGCGCCGCCCAGCTAGGCGGGGCCTGTGCGCTGGCCTTTATTTCCGTGGCCTGGTACGAGCTGGTCAAGCTATGGCGGCGGTAAAAATAAGTTAGTAGGAAAAGTGACAGGGAGCAGGAAAATTGCCGCCGCGCAGTCAAGTTAGGGCAGACGCCAAAATTTACCACAGATAATAATTGAGGCCCCGGACTTCCGGGGCCTTTTTTTGCGGTTCGTACGCCGGCCTGGCCGAAAATTCTGCCGCCTTCGCTGAAGTTCAAGCAAAATTTTGAAAATATGTTATAATAATAATTATAAATATCGTATAAACTGGAAAGATATATATTGCAGGAGGCGGTACCATGTCAGGCTCAGGGACAAATTCTAAACTGGAAGATCTGGCAACCTTCATCGATAACCTGCCGGGCGGGGTGGGCGTCTACGTGTACGACCGGGCGGCTCATCATCTGACACAGGTGTATTTGAATGCGGGCTATTACCGTCTCATCAAGGCTACGCCGGTAGGCCGGGAAAATTTAAGCGGCGCCAACACTGTGAACGCGATACATCCCGAGGATCGTTCTTTAATTGGCACCGGTCTGGAACAGGCTATTATCAACCATACCGATTTTTCGGCCACGGTGCGTCTCTTGACCGGCGACCAGAAAACTTATATCTGGGCCAGCCTGCACGGCCGCGTGGTCAAAAACGAAGGCCAGCTTTATACTTTGTATGCCAATATTGCCGATGTGGACGAGCAGGTGCGCAAGGAACAGGAATACGAGGAGCGCTTCCGCATGACCATGCAGCAGGCAGGCGTGGCCAGCTGGATTTTGAATTTTAAGAGCCAGACCATCGAGATTATCAGCGAGACGGGCATGTTTGCGCCGCTGCTGAAGACCGACCACCTGCCGGAAAAGCTGCTGCATAACGGCCGCATCCATCCGGACGATGTGCAGGCTTTTAAGAATCTCTACGCCAAGCTCAAGGACGGCGCCGATTATGCGGACGCCATCATCCGCTTTAAGAGTAAGGACAGCGCCCAAAAAGATAAATGGTGGTGGGGCTGGCTTAAGTACACCATCCTGAAGGACGTGCAGGGTAAACCGCTGCGGGGCCTGGGTACCTGTCAGGATATCACGGACAAGATGGAGGCGGAGGCCAGCTACAAGAAAGCCATCGCCAACCGCATGGCGGCCAAAAGTTCCCTGCTGGGCTATATCCAGCTCAACGTGACCCGGGGCATCGTGGAAGATTTTGACCAGACGGATTTATTGAAGAAGAACCTGACCAAAGGCATGTCCATTGATGCCGCCATCAACATCGTGGCCGGCTGTCTGGTGGACCCGGTGGAGCGGGAGCGTTTCCTGGATTTCTTTACGCCGGCCCATCTCTTGAGCCGTTTTCACAAGGGCGAGTCCAGCATCTCCATGGAATATCTGCGGCTGATGCCCGACGGCAAACCCAGCTGGGTCAGCACGACCACCACCATGATGGAAGTGCTGGAAACCAAGCAGATCCTGGCCTATATGTATACGGAAAATTTAACGGCGCAGCAGTTGAAGCAGCTGGTGTTGCAGCGCTCCCTGGGCACCGAGGTGGACTATGTCATGTACGTGGACCTGGCGTCCAACATGACGCTGCAGGCGGAGTTCAGCGGCGAGGATACGGAGCGGCATCTGGAAAAAGAATTTACCTATGATAATTTCTGGCGCCATCTGCACCTGTACGAACATATCTGTCAGGAAGACCTGGAACGCTGTCAGGGGGCTTTCAGCTTAAGCGCCATCACGGGCGGGCTGGCGGCTCATCCGGAATATACTTTTAGTTACGGGGTGGAGGGACCGGAAGGCTTGCAGCAGATTAAAAGCGTGCGCTGGTTTTATCTCAGCAGCCGCAAAAAACATCTGGTGTGCGTGCGCCGGGATATTACCGCCATCAATAATCAGGAGCGGCGGCAGCGGCAAGCTTTGCAGAAGGCGCTGACCGAAGCCAGGTTAGCCAACGCGGCCAAGAGCGATTTCTTAAGCCGCATGAGCCACGATATCCGTACGCCTATGAACGGGGTGCTGGGACTGACCCGGCTGGCCCTGGAAGAACAGGACCGGGCGGCGGTGCAGGAATATCTGCGCAAGATTCAGTCTTCCGGCGAATTTTTGCTGGGCCTGGTGAACGATATCCTGGATCTGTCCAAGGTGGAAAGCGGCAAGCTGGAACTGTATCCGGAGCCCTATACCGCCACGGAATTTATAAAAAGTATTACCAGCATCATCGAGCCCCTGGCTCAGGCCAAAGGGGTGCAGTTTAAGGTGTGGCCGGGACCAACGGATGTACCCCTGCTGGTGGATAAGCTGCGCCTGAATCAGATTTTCTTTAATCTGCTTTCCAACGCGGTGAAGTTTACCACGGCCGGGGGCCGGGTGGATTTTTACATTGACGGGGTGTGGGAGCGGGACGGCGCGCATTTTGCCACGTACCGGGTGCTGGATACCGGCATCGGTATCAAGCCGGACTTTTTGCCCCATATCTTTGAAAGTTTCAGCCAGGATCCGGAGTCGGCCCGGGAAGAAGGACGCCTGGGCAGCGGTCTGGGACTGGCCATCGTGCAGAACCTGGTAGCGCTGTTTGGCGGTACCATCACGGTGAAGAGCCAGCCGGGTCAGGGCACGGAGTTTACGGTCATCCTGCCGGCTAAACTGGCGCCGGAGATGCCGGCGTCTAAGGAAAATCCGGCGGTGCTGGCCGATTTGCGGGGACGCCGCCTGCTCTTAGCCGAAGATAATAAGATTAACGCCGAGATTGCCACCAAGCTGCTGCAGAAGCAGGGCATGACGGTGGACTGGGTGGAAGACGGCACCCTGGTGCTGCAAAAATTTGAAAGCGCGCCGGAGCATTATTACGATGCGGTGCTGCTGGATATCCGTATGCCTAAGCTGGACGGCCTGACCACGGCCCGGTATCTGCGGGCCCTGGACCGGAAAGATGTGGCGCGGCTGCCCATCGTCGCCCTGACGGCCAATGCTTTTGACGAAGATATCCGCCACAGCCTGGCGGCAGGGATGAACGCCCATCTGGCTAAACCCCTGGATCCCCAAAAACTCTATCAGACCTTGGCCGAGCTGATCGGCCGGCAGGAGAAAGTGTAAAGTTCGCGATGACAGGTAAACAAGTAATGGCGACGCTGCTGGTTTTAGCAGCTGCCTGTAATTTAGTTTGTGGCTGCGGTTCCAGGCAGGCAGCTGCTCCCATGGCGGAGGTGGCCCAGACGGCGGCTCCGGTAGAAAAACCGCTTCCCACCCTGGCAGAGGAAGTAGCTAAATATAAAGCGGTCAAGCCTAAGCAGTGGGGGGAACAGGTGGACGGGGTCCTGACCCGGGTGCCCACCACGGAAAAAGTTATCTTTTTAACTTTTGATGCCTGCGGCGGTCCCTATGGCAGCGCCGTGGACCAGAAGCTGCTGGATTTTTTAATCAGGGAAAAGGTACCGGCCACCTTATTATTAAACAGCCGCTGGCTGGATGCGAATCCGGAACTGGCCAAGCAACTGGCGGCTAATCCCTTGTTTTCCCTGCAGAACCACGGCACGCTGCACCGGCCTTTGTGCGTGAACGGCCGCAGCGTCTACCAGATTCAGGGAACCCGCAGCGTGGCCGAAGTGTACGAGGAGATTATGGGGACGGACGCCAAGCTGAAAGAAATTACGGGGAAGCGGCCCCGCTTTTTCAGGTCCGGCACCGCATATTATGACGACGTGGCGGTGCAGGTGGCCCAGGATTTAGGCTATACCATCACCGGCTTTGATATCCTGGGGGACGCAGGCGCGACCTATTCCAAGGCGCGCATCATCAAGGTGGCCCAGGCCGCCCGTCCCGGCACCATCATCATCTATCACATGAATCAGCCCCGCAGCGCTACCAGCGCCGGCGTACCGGTGGTGGTAAAAAATTTACGGGCCGCGGGCTACGAGTTTAAGAAGCTGGAAGATTACTGGCCCCCTAAGTCGGAGTCCTAAAGTGGAGCGGGGCCGGTCGTAAAGACGGCGCCGGTTGCAGGCCGCCGGTCTGGTGGTTACTGCCGGATGGGTGGCGGCTCCTGCCGTGGCACAGTTTTTTAGACGGCAACTACCGGTGGTAGGACGGAAACGGATTTTGCCACCGGCACCACAAGCGGCGGACTTTCGGGTTGACTATATGGTCATATATGGTATAATTAGTACCAGGTTGGGTGTAGTTTGAAGTGTGCGACAATTTAGACAATTGTAAAATTAGGGACGCACACTTACCAGACCCGCACCTGTTTGACGTTAGAAGAGCAGCAAAAATAAAAAAAGGGAGTGGAAACAAATGAAGAAAACAAGTCTGATCCTGGCAGTAGTTCTGGCCCTCAGTACCATGATGCTGGCCGCCTGCGGCGGTGGCGGGGACAAGAAGGCGGCAGCGCCTGCAGCCGGCGGTAAAAAGCTGGTGGTTTATACTTCCATGAAGGAATCCCTGATTGGCGGTATCGTGGAAGGCTTTAAGAAGAAGAACCCGGGCGTGGAAGTTTCTTATCAGTCTGCCGGCGCCGGCAAACTAATGGCGAAGATCGCCGCTGAACGTCAGAGCGGTAAGATCCTGGCCGACGTAATCTGGACCAGCGAAGTGCCTGACTTCTACCAGATGAAGAAAGACGGCGTGCTGGAAGTTTACAAGACTCCTATCCTGAACGAACTGATCAACCCCTTTGATGATTATGACGGCAGCTTCACCGCCGCTCGTCTGGGCACCCTGGGTATCGCGGTTAACACCGATAAGATTAAGGCAGGCCCGAAACAATGGTCCGATTTAATGAAGGCTGAGTACAAGAATGGTTTCGGCATCGCCGATCCAGCTCTGTCCGGCACTTCTTACATGAGCGTGGCTCTGCTGCAAAGCAAGTACGGCTGGGATTATTTCAAGAGCCTGGCTGCTAACGGCACCAGGATCGGTAAAGGTTCCGGTCAGGTTATCGACGACACCGCTTCCGGGGAGTTAACCGCCAGCCTGGCCGTGGACTATATCACCAACGCCAAGATTAAGAAGGGCGCCCATATCGCCCTCTACTATCCGCCCGAAATGTTAGTCGTTCCGAGCCCGGTAGCCATTTTCAAAGGTTCCACCAACATGGACCTGGCCAAGAAGTTCGTGGATTACCTGCTGAGCAAGGAAGCACAGACTCTGATCGCCAAGGAAGGCACTCTGCCTGTACGTAGCGATATCACCATGGATCCGAAGTTTAATCTGCCGGCTCCTAAGGATGCTATCTCCAAGTCCATCAAGGTAAAATACACCGAGATTCTGCCGAAGAAGGAAGCAACTATTAAACAGTTCACCGAGATCGTGGGCAAGAAATAAGTTTTTGGTGCACAGTGAGGTTAACGGCGGGACGACGCGTGCGCCCCGCCGTTTTTTAAATCCGGGTTTTGCAAAGCCCAAGGAGGATAGTACATGGATATTATCCGTGTGGAAGGTGTCGCCAAGGCTTACGGCGACCACCAGGTCCATGAGGACCTGACCTTAGCCATTAAAAAAGGTGAATGCTTTACCCTGCTGGGACCATCCGGCTGCGGCAAGACCGTGCTGCTCAGGATGATCGCCGGGTTCGAGTCCCCGGATGCAGGTAAAATTTATATTGACGATACGCTGGTCTCGGATGCGGACGACAGCCATCAGGAAATTCCCCCGGAGAACCGGGGCCTGGGCGTAGTGTTCCAGGATTATGCCGTGTGGCCGCACATGACCGTTTTTGATAATGTGGCTTATCCCTTAAAGATTGCCAAACGTCCCAAGGACGAGATTAAAAAGAAAGTTATGGACATGATCGATATCGTAGGCATGCACGGTTTGGAAAAACGTCTGCCTTCCGAACTTTCCGGCGGCCAGCAGCAGCGGGTGGCTTTAGCCCGGGCCCTGGTCGGGAATCCGTCCCTGATGCTGTTGGACGAACCCTTGTCCAACCTGGACGCCAATCTGCGGGAAGAGATGCGGTTTGAGATTAAGGAACTGCAGCGTAAATTGGACGTGACGGTGCTTTACGTGACCCACGACCAGGAGATCGGCCTGGCCATCTCCGACCGGGTGGCCATCATGAACGAGCACGGCAAGATCCAGCAGATCGGCACGCCCTGGGAAATTTTTGAGAAACCGGTCAATCCCTTCGTCTTCAGCTTCATGGGCATCGCCAACTTTATGGCCGTGCGCCGGGAAGGTGCGGACTATGTGGTAGGCACCGGCAACCAGGTGGTACCCTGGGAAAAACCTGTAGGGGAGGACCGTCAGTGGTCCGCCGGTTTCCGTCCTTCCGACGTGAAACTGTCCCGCAGCGGCGAAGGCCTGAAGGGCGTGGTCAAACGCGCCAACTTCCTGGGCGCCATGATGGATTATTTAATCGAGATTGACGGCGAACATCTGCGGACCAGCATCGAAACCCACCGGGCCCTGACCCAGGATTTGATGTTCAAGGCGGGGGAGACCTGCGTGGTCAGCTTCCTGAACCTGCTCTGGTTCCGGGCCGAAGAATTGCAGGAGGTGGTTAAAGAATGAGCACTTCCTCTATTAAAACCAAGAGTTCCATCGGCGTAGGTCAGATTATCCTGTTCCTCTCCGTGGCCATCCTGGTTATCGTGGTGGCTTTCCCGGTGCTGTTAATTCTCTTTAATGCGTTCTGGGTGGAAGGCCATTTCAATTTAAAGAACGTCATCGAAGTTTTGTCCGAGCCGGATACGTTTAAGGCTCTGAAAAACTCCCTCATCATCGCTACCGGTACCACTATCGGCAGCACCATCGTGGGCACTTTCTTCGCCTGGCTGGTGACCAGGACGGATCTGCCGCACAAGACTTTTATGAAGAGCATGTTCCTGGTGCCTTTCATGCTGCCCAGCTTCATCGGCGCCATGGCCTGGAAGATGCTGCTTTCTCCTAATGCCGGTTTCATCAACCAGTTCTTTATCCACCATCTGGGTTTTACCGGACCGGTCTTTAACATTTACAGTTACCTGGGTATCAGTACCGTGGAGGTCATGTACCTGTTCCCCTTCGTGTTCATTCAGGTCTGCGGCGCTTTGGAGCGCATGGACCCCACCCTGGAGGAATCGGCCCGCATCTCCGGCGCGGGACTCTTAACCATTACCCGCAAGATTACCATTCCCCTGGTGCTGCCCAGTATCATGTCCGGCGCCCTCTTGATCATGCTCTACTCCATGGCCCATTTCGGTACGGTGGCCGTGCTGGGTATTGAGAATGGTATTTACAACATCCCGACTTTGATTTACGAACGTATCCACCAGAGCGGCGGCAGTTTCGCCTCTATCAGGACGGGTACGGTGTTAGCTACGGTGCTGGTCATTTCGGCGGCCATCATCATCTGGGCCCAGCGCACCATTTTGGGCAAGGGCCACTACCAGATCATCGGCGGCAAGAGCTTCCGGCCTATGGAATTAAAACTCCGCGGTCTCCGGATGCCTCTCATGATTTTCTGCCTGGCCTACATCGCGTTCACGATCGTGCTGCCCACGGTGGTCATCTTCCTGGTGGGCGGTCTCAAGACGTACGGTTTGTCGTTTACACCTGAGAACTTGTCTCTGGATAACTACAAGTTCATCTTGTTCGAGTATCAGGTCACCCGGGACGCCATCTTTAACAGCGTCACCCTGGGCTTCTCCGCCGCCATCATCACTATGTTCGCCGGCGTGATGATCTCTTACGTTATCGTCAAGATGAAAGTACGGGGCAAAGGCATCCTGGAATTCTTAGGCATGCTGCCTTTCTCCGTGCCCGGTTCCGTTATCGCCCTGGGCGTGATCTTAGCCTGGAGCGGCAAGTTCGGCATCAATTTGTACAACACGGTGTGGATTATCCTCCTGGCCTACATTGCCCGCTACATGGCCTTCTCTTTGAAAGCTAACTCGGCGGCCCTGGAACAGGTTCACGATTCCCTGGTGGAAGCGGCCCGCTCCTGCGGCGCTACCATGTGGCAGTCCCTGAAGGATATCGTTATCCCGCTGGTACGTCCCGGCATGTTAGCGGCTTTCTTCCTGATTTTTCTGCCGTCCCTGCGCGAACTGACGGTTTCCATCATGTTGTATGCGCCTACCACCCGTACCATCGGCGTGGCTATTTATACCCTGAATGAAGACGGTGAAACGGTTATTTCCGCGGCCCTGGCCGGTATTGCCCTGATCATCATCATCGTGGGCCAGACCATCATTAATCATTTCACGAAAAAGGAAGGGGCATAAACATCATGTCATACGTACGCTTAGTGAATGTCACCAAAAGATTTGGCGATGTGACTGCCGTGGACAATCTGAATTTTGAGATTGGCAAAGGCGAGTGCTTTTCCATGCTGGGCCCCTCCGGTTGCGGTAAGACCACGACCTTAAGGATGGTGGCCGGCTTTGAAGATTTAAGTGACGGCGAGGTGTGGGTAGGGGATAACCTGATGAGCTCTCCCCGGAAGAACCACTATCTGCCGCCGGAAAAACGTAATTTCGGCATGGTCTTCCAGGCCTTTGCCGTGTGGCCCCATATGTCGGTGTACGACAATGTGGCTTTCCCCCTGCAGATTCGCAAGCTGCCTAAGTCCGAGATTGAGCAGCGCACCACGGACGCCTTAAAGGCTACCAACCTGCTCAGCGCCGCTAATGAAAGTCCGGATTTCCTCTCCGGCGGCGGCAAGCAGCGTGTAGCTCTGGCCCGGGCCCTGGCAATTAACCCGGATGTGATGCTCCTGGACGAACCTTTGTCCAGCCTGGATCCTCATCTCAGGGAAGAGATGCGTTTTGAGATTAAGGAACTGCAGCAGAAATACGGCTTTTCCATTATTTACGTGACCCACGACCAGTCTGAGGCCATGGCTTTGTCGGACCGCATCATGGTCATGAAGTTAGGCGTGATGCAGCAGATTGATACGCCGCTCAATATTTACAATCATCCGGCCAATCAGTTTGTCTTCAGCTTCATCGGCCTGTCCAACTTCCTGAACGTGGTATGGCGGGACGGCAAGCTGTATCTGAAAGGCGAGGGCGATAAGCTGGCCATGCCGGACGAGCTGGTGCCGCCGGAAGATTTAAAAGGCGAACCGGAACTGTCCTTAGCCAGCCGGCCTTCCGAGATTAACTTTACCTCCATGACGGACCCGGAAGCTCTCCACGGCGTGGTGAGCCGTAAAGCTTTCCTGGGCGAGATCATCGACTACCAGATTAAGGCCGGGGAACAGACCCTGCGCGTGCAAAAAGGCCGCCGGGATCCGGGACCGGAAGCAGGGGAAAACTGCGCCGTGCATTTTGAGCGCCCCTTCTGGTACAAGGGTCACGCGAAGTAAAGTTAGGGCTAAACAAAGTTGCAGCCAGGTTGCGGCGTAGCAAAAGCTGCGCGCTGGTAACCGGCGCACCGTCTAAGTTATGCGAAATCTCTCCGCTTGCGGGCGGGGAGATTTTTTTGCGTTTGGATGGGAAAGATGTGTATAATAGAAAGAGAAAATCAGCCGGGAAAGGCGACCGCGCCCGCAGTTTTTTTTGCAAGCGGGTAAGGACGGAAGCAGGAACAAGGAGTCTTCAACATGAAAATTGGTTTAATCATCAATCCTATTGCCGGTATCGGCGGCAAGGTAGGTTTAAGAGGCAGCGACGGTCCGGAAATCGTGGCTAAGGCTCAAGCTTTAGGCGCCGTGCCGGAAAGTAACGCTAAGACGGTGCTGGCTTTACAGGCCCTGTCCCAAAATACGGACCAGGCGGAAATTTATACCTGCGCCGGTGCGATGGGCGAGCTGGCCTGTAAAAAAGCAGGACTGAAATGTAAGGTAGTGGCGGGAAAGCAGGCTAAGGCCAAAGAAAATATGTCTGCGGCTAAAATTGCAACGGCTAAAGCTGCGGCTAAGACTGCAACAGGCCTTGCCGACACAGAAGGTCTAACTACCACTCCCGCGGACACCACGGCGGCGGCGCAAGCTTTATGCCAGGCCGGGGTGGAGCTGTTACTGTTTGCCGGCGGCGACGGTACGGCCCGCAATATTTTGGACGCCGTGGGCGAAAAAGTGACGGTCTTAGGCATTCCCGCCGGCTGCAAGATTCATTCCGGCGTCTACGCCCTCAATCCCCGGGACGCAGGGGAACTGGCCGCTAAAGTAGCGTCAGGCAGCGTGGCAGCTACCAAGGAAGCCGAGGTCATGGATATTGACGAGGACCTGTTCCGGAAGAATATCGTCCAGGCCCGTCTGTACGGCTACCTGCGTATCCCGGACGACGCCCAGCTGACCCAGTGCAGCAAGAGCGCCGGTAATGCCGGGGAAGCGGAAGAGGTGGACGCCATCGCCGAATACGTGGCGGAAAGTATGGCGCCGGACGTGCTTTATATCGTGGGCACCGGTTCTACCACCGCCGCGGTGATGAAGGAACTGGGCCTGCCTTTTACCCTGTTAGGCGTAGATTTGGTGTACAACAAAAAACTGGTGGCTGCCGATTGTACGGAGCAGCAAATTTTGGCCGCCTTAGAAAAATATTCCCGGGTCAAACTGCTGGTGACGGTGATCGGCGGCCAGGGTTATGTGTTTGGCCGGGGCAACCAGCAGCTCAGCGCGGCGGTCCTGAAAAAAATAGGCAGGGACAATATCATCATTATCGCCGCCAAGAGCAAGGTCATGGCTTTACCGGCCCGCCGCCTGTACGTGGATACCGGCGATGCTGAGGTGAACAAGCTGCTCAGCGGTTACGTGCGCATCATCGTGGGTTACAAGTACGAACTGGTCATGCCCATCGGGGACTAGGTACACAGGCGCAAGCACCGTTGGCAGGAACTGCGCCTGAACAATTGCCGGGACTGCGCCTGGTACAACTAAAATTTTAGTCACCACCGTTTGTGTTAGTTCGCAAGCGGTGGTTTTTTTGTGTAACTTTTGCTACAGAAACCTGACTTGACCTTCCCCTTAGGGCAAGGTTTATGCTTAAAGTAATAAAGGAAAGGGAAGTGAGCTTATGAGCAAGGATTTTGTCCATCCCTATATGCCCAACAGCGTGCCTGCCATCAAGAAGGCCATGCTGAAAGAAGTAGGCGTGAAGGAGATCAAAGACATTTACGGCAGTATCATTCCGGCCAAGCTGCTCTACAAGAAGCGTTTGCATTTACCGGAACCCATCTTAAGCGAGTACGAGTTAAAACAACATGTGCAGGGTATCCTGGATCAGGATGCCACCACCGAGGAATACAGCAGTTTCTTAGGCGCCGGCTGCTACAAGCACCAGGTGCCGGCCATCTGCGACGAGCTCAATTCCCGGGGTGAGTTTTTAACGGCGTACTGCGGCGATACTTATTCCGACCATGGCAAGATGCAGGCCATCTTTGAATACGCCAGCATGCTGGGCGAGCTCCTGGATACGGACGTGGTCAGCTATACTTTGTACGATGCGGGCCAGGCCGTAGCTTCTTCCTTAAGCACGGCGGTGCGGGTGCAGAAGGCGGCGGGACGGCGCAACAAGAACGTGGTCCTGGTACCGGCCACCATGGACCCGGAAATTTACGCCCAGATTTGCGAATATCTGCGCCCGGCGGTGCAGGTGGAAAAAGTGGCGTATAACCTGAAGACCGGTCTGATGGACCTGAAAGATTTAGCCAAGAAATTAGCCGGCGGCAAGGTGGCCGCAGTCTTTTACGAGAACCCCAGCTACTTAGGTTTCTGGGAGACCCAGGCGGTGAAGCTTGCCCAGCTGGCTCATGCCAAGTTAGCCCTGGTCGTAGCTCAGCCGCAGGTTTCGGCCCTGGGCCTGGTGGAAAGTCCCATTAACCAGGGGGCGGACATCCTCTGCGGCGACATTCAGCCCTTAGGCATGCATGTGCAGTATGGCGGCGGTCAGGCCGGATTTATGGCCTGCCAGCAGGACGTGAAACTTTTGCAGCAGTTTCCTACTTATATGTACGGCATCACCAAGACCAAGAACCCGGGCGAATTCGGCTGGGGCCGCGCCATGAACGAGCGCTGCAGCCACGGCAGCCGGGAAAAGGCCAACGAGTATTTTGGTACCGAGACCGGACTCTGGGGCATCACGGCCGGCATTTATCTGGCCAGCATGGGACCCCAGGGTATGCGGGACCTGGCCACTACCATCCTACAGAACCTGGCTTATCTGACGGCCCAGTTAGCTAAGCTTAAGGGTGTCAAGATACGTTTTACGGGCAGCGGGTTCCAGGAAGTGCTGGTGGATTTTAACGGCACGGGTAAGACGGTGCGCGCTCTGAACAAGGCGCTGCTCCGCGCGAAGATCTTTGGCGGCAAGGACCTGAGCCGGGAGTTTCCGGAGTTAGGCCAGTGCGCCTTGTATTGTGTCTCGGAACTGACCACGGTGGAGCAGATGGATAATCTGGCAGCCGCGTTAAAGAAAATTACGGGGAGGCGGGCATAATGGGTTACTATAAAACGCATCGTAATTACCAGCAGGCCCGTTGGGACGAGCCTATCATCCTGGAACTGGGTAATCCAGGGGAGCGGGGCATCCTGGTGCCGCAGGCGGCGGCCAAAGTGGTCCGCAAGGTAGGCGCAGCTGAAAAACTGCTGCCGGCGGGGCTGAGAAGAAAACATGCGCCCCAGCTGCCGGAAATGTCCCAGATGCAGGTGCTGCGTCACTATATGCGTCTGTCCCAGGAAACCATCGGCACGGATATCAATATCGATATCGGCCTGGGTACCTGTACCATGAAGTACAGCCCCAAGATTAACGAGCAGTTTGTCCGTTCGCCCAAGCTGGCGGAGGTCCATCCCTGTCAGGATGACGCCACCACCCAGGGCATCCTGGAGATCATGTACCGGACGGAGCAGTATTTAAAAGCCATTTCCGGTATGGATAAGGTCAGCTTACAAGCCGGCGGCGGTTCTCAGGCCATCTTTGCCAACGTGGAAACCATCCGCCGTTACCACGAGTCCCGGGGCGAGGGGGAGCAGCGGAACGAGATTATTACCACGATTCTCTCCCATCCGGCTAATCCGGGCGCCGCAGCCACCTTGGGCTACAAGGTCATCACCCTCTATCCCGGCGCGGACGGTCTGCCGGACCTGGAAGCGTTAAAAGCCGCCGTGTCTAAACATACGGCCGCTCTCATGATCACCAACCCGGAAGATACGGGTATCTATAACCACCGCATCCAGCAGTTCGTGGATATCGTCCACAAGGCCGGCGGTCTGTGTTCTTACGACCAGGCCAACCTGAACGGCGTCTTCGGTATCACCCGGGCCAAGGAAGCAGGTTTTGATATGTGTCACTACAACCTGCATAAGTCTTTTTCTTCGCCTCATGGCTGTCAGGGACCGGCGGCGGGCGCCCAGTGTGTTTCCCGGAAACTGGCCAAGTTTATCGCCGTACCCACGGTGGAGTTTGACGGCAAGAAATATTATCTGGATTACGACCGGCCCGACAGCATCGGCAAGCTGCGCAAGTTCTACGGCGTGCCTGCGGTGTTGGTCAGGGTGTACGCCTTTATCCGCAGCCTGGGTCCGGACGGCATGAAGGAAATCGGCGAGCTGTCCATCCTGAACAACAACTACATGCTGAAAAAGCTGCTGGAGATCAAGGGTTTGACCCTGCCCTGGGCACCGGGCAAGTTCCGCATGGAACAGGCGCGGCTCAGCTGGGAGGAGCTTACTAAGGAGACCGGCGTCACCACCGACGATATCTGCCGGCGCATCCTGGATTACGGCTTCCAGGATTATTTTGCCAGCCATCATCCCCGGGTCATCCCGGAGCCTTTTACCCCGGAACCGGTGGAAAGTTATTCCAAGGACGATATTGATGAGTTCGTGGCAGCTTTCAAGGCCATCGCCCAGGAAGCCCGGGATAATCCCAAGCTGGTGAAGACGGCGCCCCATAAGGCGGCCCTGGCCACCCAGATTGACGAAAGCGGTCTGACCAGCTGGAAGAAATTTGCTACCACCTGGCGGGCTTATAAAAAATATGTTGCAAGAAAAGGTGACTCTCATTTGAGAAAATGATATAATAAGCGTAAAAGAAAATTAAGGAGCGTGATGTTATGCATTCCCTTATTAGTGCGGAAGACAGTTGGGCTCTCTTTGCCATCCTGGTGGCGATTGCCGCCCTGGCCATTTATCTGGAACAAAGATATTCCTGGGCGTCCAAGGTCACGGGCTGCGTTATCGCCCTGATTGGCGCCATGATCCTGTCCAACCTGAACATTATTCCCCTGGATGCCAAGGCTTATGATTTCGTGTGGGATTACGTAGTGCCTCTTTCCATCCCGCTCCTGCTTTTAAAGGCGGATATGCGCAAGGTCTGGAAAGACAGCGGCCGCATGCTGGCCATCTATATGCTCAGCAGTTTCGGCAGCGTGGCCGGCGCCTTTCTGGCAGCCTTCCTGCTCAAGGATAAGATTCCTCAGGTCCATGCCGCGGCAGCCATGATGGTCGGCACCTATACCGGCGGCAGCGTCAACCTGGTGGCCATGGCCGATGCCTTCAAGGCTACCGGCACCCTGGTTTCCACCGCGGTGGTCGCAGATAACCTGCTGATGGCCCTGTACTTCTTCGTGCTCATCGCCATTCCTTCTATCGGTTTCTTCCGTAAACATTTCAGCCATCCTTTGATGAACGAGATCGAGGCCAAGGTAGCCCGGGGCGAAAGCGCCGGCGGTGCTGCCAGCTACTGGACGGCGAAACCGGTTTCCCTGAAAGATATCGCCTTTGCCTTTGCGGTAGCATTCGTCATCGTGGCCATCTCCAACGACGTGGCCAAGGTGCTGGCGCATCTGATTCCCAAGGGCAATTTCCTGATGGATCTGCTGAACGGCCTCTTTGGTAACAAGTATTTGATCATCACCACCCTGACCATGCTGCTGGCCACTTTCTTCCCCAATTTTACCGGAAACATTGCCGGCGCTCAGGAAATCGGTACTTTCCTCATCCACATCTTCTTTGCGGTCATCGGCGTACCGGCGTCCATTTACCTCATCATTACCAAGGCGCCTTTCCTGCTGGTGTTCTGCGCCATCATCGTGGGCATGAACATGGTCTTTTCCTTCGTGCTGGGCAAGATTTTCCACTTTGACCTGGAAGAGATTGCGGTAGCGTCCAACGCCAACGTCGGCGGTCCGACCACGGCGGCGGCTTTCGCCATTGCCAAAGGCTGGAGCGAGCTAATCATTCCTGCCATCCTGGTTGGTACCTTCGGTTATGTCATCGGTAACTACTACGGTATCTTCGTCGGTACCTTCCTGCTCCATTAATTTCCCTGTACCATCAGGCATCCCCGGCTATCTGGGGATGCCTTTTTATGTTATAATAGCGGCAGAGGGGAAGGGGATGACCGCTTATGGCCGGGAGCAAAAAATTATATGCCATCGGGGAGATGGCTCGTATCTGTAACGTGACCACCAAGCTGCTGCGTTACTATGACGCCAACCATATCGTGTCCCCGGAATACAAGGACACCAAGACCAACTACCGCTACTATACGGAAAAACAGCTGGCGGATATCCTCTTCGTCAAGGAACTGAAGAAGCTGGATTTTTCCCTGCAGGATATTGCCTCGCTGCTGAACGACCGGGAACTGCTGCTGATGCAGAAGAAGCTGCACATCCGTCTGGACAAGGCCCGCACGGAACTGGCCCAGGCCCGGGAATATTACGACCAGACCGTGGATACGCTGCTCCGGGTGAACGACATTATCCAGCTCAAGGGCGTGCGCTCGGTACCGGCGGAGGAAATTAAAGAGGTGCAGCTGGTGGAGATGCCGGTGTACCAGGTGGTGAGCAGCCGCCATCCCAGTTATTGGAACGCGGATACGATCTTTATCGACCGGCGGGCGGAGCTGTACAAGCTCATCGAGGACAACGAGTTGCAGACTTTCGGTTCCGTGATGGCCGTTTTCCACGGCGATTATTTAAAACAGTTCAGCCACAAGCCGGAAGACCTGGTGGGGGACCTGGAAGTGTGCATGCAGGTCCGGGAAGCGAAAGGCTGTACCCAGGTACGCAAGCTGGGCGGCGTAACGGCAGTTTCTACGGTACATGTGGGACACTACCGCCACATGCGGCCGGTGTATCTGCATCTGCAGCGCTGGGCCCGGGAGCATGGCTACCAGCTGGCGGATTATTCTATCGAAGAATATCTGTGCGGCGTGACCATGACCAGCATCCCGGAGGAATTTGTGACCAGGATCTACCTGCCGTTGGTGGAAAAATAAATTCCGAAGTGTACAACCTCAAGTTTAAGGAGCAAACAATTAAGGGCTTAGCTCCGTTTTTACAATTTAAAACGTAAACTTTGTTACAAGGTCGCGGTGAGAAAAACTTTTCTGGCCGCGGCCTTAAGTATTTCTTGACAAGCAGCTTAGATAATGCTAGTATTCATATATAAATTATATGAATTAAAAATTACCGCAGCTCCGGACCGGGTACAGGCCTGGTCCGTTCTTTTTTTTAAGCTGCGGGCAGGAAAGGAGGCGGGCCG
>JAKVKY010000018.1 GCA_022484685.1 Acidaminococcaceae bacterium
CTCCCCATGTACGGCGAGGCGGCGGTGCTCACCCTGCGTCTGGGGGGCCTGGGTATCCTGCTGGCGCTTTTGACCGGTCTGGTGTGCAGCCTCATCCGGCTGGAAAAAGTTCCGGTGCTCAGCCAGCTGGTGCGTGTCTATACGGAGCTGTCCCGGAACACGCCCCTTTTGGTACAGCTGTTCTTTTTATATTTCGGTCTGCCCAAGCTGGGCCTCCATGTGAGCAGCGAAACCTGCGCCGTCCTGGGCCTGACTTTTTTAGGCGGCAGCTACATGGCGGAAGCTTTCCGGGCCGGCCTGGAAGGAGTGGCGTTCAGCCAACAGGAAGCGGCGGCGGCTTTAGGTTTTACCCGCTGGCAGAGCTTGCGGCTGATAATTATTCCTCAGGCTCTGGCCACTTCCATTCCCGCCCTGGGCGCCAATGTGATCTTCCTGCTCAAGGAAACTTCCGTCTTCAGCGTGGTGGCGCTGGCGGATCTGGTATATGTGGCCAAGGATATTATCGGTTTGTACTATAAGACGGACGAGGCGTTGCTGCTCTTGGTAGTGGCGTATTTATTAATCCTGCTGCCCATTTCCCTGGGCGCGGCCTGGCTGGAAAGGAGGCTGCGCTATGGAGAGTTTGGGGCTTAGGGTCTTGTGGGAAGGACAGAACTTCGCCCGGCTCTTAGGCGGTCTCTGGGTGGTGGTGCAGTTGTCGGTGCTGTCCATTCTCGGCTCGCTTGTCCTGGGCTTAGGGGTGGGTCTGATCATGACCCTGCCTTACAAAATCACCCGCTTTCTAACCCGGGTCTATCTGGAATTTATCCGCATCATGCCCCAGCTGGTCTTATTGTTCTTAGCCTATTTCGGTTTAACCCGATGGACGGGCATCAACCTGCCGGGCTTTACGGCGGCGGTTATCGTTTTCATCCTCTGGGGCGGGGCGGAGATGGGGGACCTGGTGCGCAGCATCGTCATCTCCATTCCTAAAAACCAGTACGAAAGCGGCGCGGCTTTAGGCTTTACCCGCTGGCAGCTCTACCGTTTCATCATCCTGCCCCAGGCGGTGCGCAGCTTGATCCCGCCGGCCATGAACCTGGCCAGCCGCATCATCAAGACTACGTCCCTGGTGGTTTTGATCGGGGTGGTGGAGATGCTGAAGGTGGGACAGCAGATTATCGAGGCCAACCGTTACACGGCGCCTACGGCGGCCTTATGGATTTACGGCACGATATTCTTCTTATATTTTTTTAGCTGCTGGCCTTTGTCCCTGGCGGCGGCTTATTTGGAAAAGAGGTGGCAGGTTAAATGACGCAGTCTTTATTAAAGGTAGAAAATTTACGCAAGGATTTTGGCGCCCAGACCATCTTGCAGGATGTCAGTCTGGACGTGCACCAAGGGGAGGTCGTGGTCATCGTGGGACCTTCCGGCTGCGGCAAGTCCACCTTTTTGCGCTGCCTGAACGGTTTGGAACCGGTGACGGGCGGACGGGTGCTCTTGGACGGTAAATGTATTTCCGACGGCAGCGTACCCCGGTCAGAAATCTGCCAGCACATCGGCATGGTCTTTCAAAGCTACGATCTGTTCAACCACCTGACCGTGCTGGACAATATCGCCCTGGCGCCGGTAGAGGTACAACACCGGGACCCGGAGGAAGTACGATGTAGAAGCCGGGAACTGCTGGCCAGGATCGGGCTGGCGGGCAAGGAAAATGCTTATCCCCGGGAACTGTCCGGCGGTCAGAAACAGAGGATCGCCATGGTCCGGGCCTTGATTTTAAATCCCGAGATCATGTTATTTGATGAGGTGACCGCCTCCCTGGACCCGGAAATGGTCCGGGAGGTTTTGGATATGATGATGGAGTTAGCCCGGGGTGGCATGACCATGCTCATCGTCACCCACGAGATGAGTTTTGCCCGGGCCGTGGCCGACAAGGTTTATTTCTTCGACCAGGGGGGCATCGTGGAAAGCGGTGCGCCGGCAGACTTTTTTGAGCATCCCGTGACGGCACGGGGCCAAAAATTTCTCGACAGTTTTATCTTTAATGAGCGCAGAACAAAGGAGCGTATATCATGAACTTACATAAATTAGCAGCAGCAGTAGCAGTAGCAGCATTAGCCCTCAGTAGTGCGGTACTTCTCAGCGGGTGCGGCGGCAGCGCCGCCAAGAAAGACGCGGGCCAGACGGCACCGGCCAAGGCGGCTTTCCGCAGCGTCAACACCATCAAGCAGAGCGGCGAGGTAGTCATCGGCGTCTTTAGCGACAAGGCGCCTTTTGGTTACGTGGATAAGAACGGCAAGTACCAGGGCTACGATATTTACCTGGGGGACCGGCTGGCCAAGGACTTGGGCGTGAAGGCCAAGTATGTGTCCGTGGAGGCCGCCAACCGGGTGGAATATTTGAAGACCGGCAAGGTAGATATTATTTTGGCTAACTTTACCGTGACGCCGGAGCGGGCCCAGCAGGTGGATTTTGCCCTGCCCTACATGAAAGTGGCCTTGGGCGTAGTGTCGCCGGAAAAGAATTTGATCACCACGCCGGAGCAGTTAAAAGGCAAGACTTTGATCGTGGCCAAGGGTACCACGGCGGAAACATATTTTACCAAGCATTATCCCCAGGTAAAGCTGTTGAAGTTTGACCAGTACACGGAAACGTATAACGCGCTTCTGGATGGCCGCGGCGATGCCTTTTCCACGGATAACACGGAAGTGCTGGCCTGGGCTTTGAAGAATAAGGGCTTCAAGGTGGGCATCACCTCCTTGGGCGACCTGGACACCATTGCCCCAGCGGTACAGAAAGGCAACAAGGAACTGCTGGACTTTATCAATAACGACATCAAGAAGTTAGGGCAGGAACAGTTCTTCCACAAGGATTATCAGGCTACCCTGGCCTCCGTGTACGGCAGCGCCGTGAACCCGGACGACCTGGTGGTAGAAGGCGGCGTGGTGAAGAAATAAACAAAATAAATAACCCCTGTTCTTTTCCTCAATGGAAAACGGACAGGGGTTTTTTAGTTAATCGTCCAGGATCTCGCCGTCCACGGACAGGGTGACCACCTGCCAGGGCAGCATCTTGCCGCTTTGCTGCAGGGCCGCCTTCACGGCCATTTCCATGCCGCCGCAGCAGGGTACTTCCATCCGTACCACGGTCACGGATTTAATCTCGTTTTCCGTCAGGATGGCAGCCAGCTTTTCCGTGTAATCCACAGCGTCCAGCTTGGGGCAGCCGATAAGGGTGATATGGTTCTTGATGAAGCGTTCGTGGAAATCCGCCCGGGCGTACGCGGTGCAGTCGGCGGCAATCAATAATTTGGCGCCGTCAAAATAAGGAGCCCGGACCGGGGCCAGCTTGATCTGTACCGGCCACTGGGATAACCGGGAAGTTACCGCCGCTGCGGCAGGCGCTGAGGTGGCGGCAGGATGCTGAACACCGCTGCCAGTCTGAGCGTCCTGCTGGTGTTTTAACATGCGGGCCCGGCTGCCGGGACAGACGAAAGCCGGCCTGGCAGGCAGAGCCGGCGCTTGAGCCGGGCTGGGCGCAACCTTTTCTTCCGGGGCCTGGTTTGCTGCCGTATTTTTCGGGGCGGCCTGCGCTAACTTCTGCGCTGCCTGGTTGCGTTTGACGGCCGCTTCGTCGTAGGCCGCCGCTTCTCTCTCGATAAAGGTGATGGCCCCGGTCGGGCAGACGGGCAGGCAGTTGCCCAGTCCGTCGCAGTAGTCATCCCGCAGCAGGGTAGCCTTACCGTTGACCATGCCGATGGCGCTTTCGTGGCAGGCAGCGGCACAAGCGCCGCAGCCGTTACATTTATCCTGATCAATCATAATAATTTGCCTCTTCATAGTTTTGCCTCCTTGTGTTTCTGCTATAACTATATTATACTTGGTCTGAGAAAGCGGTTGTTTTTACAACCAAGGTGCAAAAATTATGAGTACAGCCGGAGAAATTTTACCGGGCACGACCTTATTTACCGGGTTAAGCGTGCCGGAATGCGAGCAGGTCCTGCAGTGTCTGGGATCTTACCAGAAAAAGTATGCCAAGAATACCTTTATCTACCACGCCGGCGACAAAACGGCGCAGCTGGGACTGGTCCTGGCAGGCAGCGTCCAGGTGCTGCGTGACGATTACTGGGGCAACGAAAATATCGTGACGGTGCTGGAAACCGGGGATACCTTTGCGGAAAGTTATGCCTGCGTGCCCCGGCTGGAACTGGGGGTCAGCGTCCAGGCCCGCACCCCGGCCACCATCTTGTTCCTGGATTTGCAGCGGCTCTTGCAGCCCTGCGGTAAGGCCTGTCCCTTTCACCAGCGGCTGGTGCAGAACCTGGTGGGACTGGTGGCGGCCAAAAATGTCTTTTTACAGGAAAAATTATCTTATCTGACCCAGCGTACCACCAGGCAGAAGTTACTGGCGTATCTGTCGGCGGTGTCTTTAAAGCAGAAGTCGCCGCAGTTTACCATTCCTTTGAACCGGCAGCAGCTGGCCGATTTCCTCTCCGTGGACCGGAGCGCGCTCTCCAGCGAACTGTCCAAGCTGCGGCGGGAAGGTGTGCTGGAGTATACCAAGAATAACTTTACGTTTAAGCAGCCCCGCCAGGGTTAGCCGAAGAAGGAGCATAGCATGGAAGATACACGCAAGGAAGAATTGCCGCCGCAGCATCACCGGCGCGTCCATTACAGCGGTAAATATCCCAAGCATTTTGAAGAAAAATATAAGGAACTGCAGCCGGACAAGTACGGGGCTACCCTGGAGAAGGTGCGCAGCAAAGGCAGTACGCCGGCCGGCACCCATATCCCCATCATGGTGCAGGAAATCCTGGACTTTTTGCAGATTCAGCCGGGCCAGCAGGGGCTGGACTGTACCCTGGGTTACGGCGGGCACAGCAGCGCCATGTTAGCCAGGCTGGAGCACAAAGGCCATCTGTATGCCACCGACGTGGACCCTATCGAATCCGCAAAGACCAAGGAGCGTCTGGCTAAGCAGGGGTACGGGGAAGATATTTTTACCGTCAAATTATTAAATTTTGCCAATGTGGATCAGCTGGCGGCGGCGGTGGGACCTTTTAATTTCGTCCTGGCCGATTTAGGCGTCTCTTCCATGCAGTTAGATAATCCGGAGCGGGGCTTTTCCTACAAGACGGAAGGTCCCCTGGATTTGCGCATGAATCCTTTAAAAGGTATCCCGGCCTGGAAACGGCTGCGGCAGTTTAGCGAAGACGAGCTGACCGGTATGCTGGAAGAAAACGCGGACGAGCCTTTTGCGGCGGAGATTGCCCGGACCATCGTCCGTGATATACGGCAGGGCGTGCGTATCGAGACCACGGGCGCGCTGCATCAGGAAGTGGTTAAGGCGCTGCAAAAAGTTCAGGTGCCGGACCGCAAGGAAGCCATCAAAAAATCCAGCGCCCGGACTTTTCAGGCGCTGCGCATCGATATTAACCGGGAGTTTGAAGTTCTATATACGCTCCTGGAGAAACTGCCCTATATTTTGGCGCCGGGCGGCCGGGTAGCCATCCTGACTTTCCATTCCGGGGAAGACCGGCTGGTGAAGAAAGCTTTCAAGCATTTCCATCAGGAAGGTCTGTACGCGGAAATCGCGGACACTGTGCAGCGTCCCTCGCCGGAGGAATGTTTCAGGAACGGCCGGGCTAAGCCGGCGAAGCTGCGCTGGGCGGTACGGGCTGACTACTAAGACCAAGGTTTACTTGACTTGAGGCGGAAAAGGTCTATACTAAGGACGGGAGAAAATTTTTAAAAGGTACGGGGACAGGGTGGTCTTCAGGAAAGCGTGGATTACTTTCCGGAAGGTTGCCGGTCCCCGTATTTTTTTCCATATTTATTTTTCCTTTTCAGCCTTGTATACAGTATACGAAGCGCCGGTTCTGCGTTATAATAGAACATATATATGTGAGTACGACGTAAGGAGGTTACCTTATGCTTTATAATTACTATCCAGGCTGTACCCTGTCCACCAAGGCCAAGGCTTTGGACCAGGCGGCCAGGGCTTGTGCGGCCAAACTGGGCTTTCCCCTGGTAGAACTGCCGGAGTGGCAGTGCTGCGGGGCCGTGTATCCGCTGGCGCCGGATGCCATCGCGGAACGTTTAGGCGCGGCCCGGGCTTTGATCAGCGCCCGGGATAAGGGCGGGGTGCTGGTGACTTTGTGCAGCGCCTGCCACCATGTGCTGAAACGGGTGAACGACGACCTGGCCCGCGACGAGGAAATCCGGAACAAGGTTAATGCCTATCTGGAAGTCAAGGAGCCCTATCAGGGCGAGACCAAGGTGCTGCACTTTTTAGAGGTACTGCGGGACCAGGTGGGCTTTGCCAAACTGGCCCAGCTGGTGACGCATCCTTTGACGGGACGGAAAATCGGCGCTTACTACGGCTGTATGCTGCTGCGTCCTTCCAAGGTGCTGGCTTTTGACGACCCGGAAAATCCCCAGCTGCTGGAAAATTTCCTGCAGGCGCTGGGCGCTACGCCGGTGCGTTACGGTATGCGCAACGAATGTTGTACCGGTTATATGGCGGTGACCAATCCCGGTCTGTGTAAACAGATGGTAGGCGAAATTTTACGTTCCGCCCGGGATGAAGAGGCCCAGGCTTTGATCACGGCCTGTCCCTTGTGCCGCTATAACCTGGTGGCCAATGCGGCCCCGGAGCAAAAAGTGCCGGTGTACTATTTTACGGAATTATTAGCCCAGGCGCTGGGTTTACAG
Organism: Acidaminococcaceae bacterium; assembly: GCA_022484685.1. GTDB lineage: Bacteria > Bacillota > Negativicutes > Acidaminococcales > Acidaminococcaceae > JAKVKY01. The sequence goes on from JAKVKY010000018.1 coordinate 6,696, forward strand.
ACAGAAGCAGCGCCGGTCCAGGCTGGAGGTGAAGGCTGATGGTGGATAAGGTACAGGAACAGGTAGAAGCTCTGCGCCGTTTAGCCCATACGCCTTTACAGGATTGTATCCAGTGCGGACGTTGCAGTGCCGGGTGTCCGGTGGCATTTAAGATGGATCTGCTGCCCCACCGGGTGGTGTGGGAACTGGCTCAGGGCAACCTGGAAACTTTGCTCAAGGCCACGGCGCCCTGGCAGTGCGTCTCCTGTTTTGCCTGCCAGAACAGATGTCCCCGGGGCGTAAGTCCGGCGGCGGTGATGGAAGCGCTGCGGCTGACCGCTATCCGGCAGCAGGGCGCCAACAAGTATGACGCCGCCCAGCTGGAACATTTTGATCCGGAACTGCCTCAGCAGGCGCTGGTAGCAGTGTTCCGGAAGTTCAACAAGTAGGAGGTAACGCAGGTGCAGAAGATAGGTGTGTTTGTCTGCTGGTGCGGCAGTAATATTGCTACCACCGTGGATGTTGCGCAAGTAGTTGCCGCCGTGAAGACGATTCCTAACGTGGCTTTTGCGGCCGATTATAAATATATGTGTTCCGAAGGCGGCCAGGAGTTGATTCACAAGGCCGTGCAGGATTATCAGCTGGACCGGATCGTGGTCTGCTCCTGCTCCCCCCGCATGCATGAGGCCACCTTCCGCAACTGTGCGGAGCAGGTTGGCATCAATCCTTACCTGGTGGAGATCGCCAATATCCGGGAGCAGTGTTCCTGGATTATCAAGGACCGGGCTCAGGCTACGGCCAAAGCTATTCAGCTGGCGAAAGCCGCCATCGCTAAGGTGCGGTTCAATACGCCTCTGACCCCGGGCGAAAGCAAAGTGGTAAAACGGGCCCTGGTCATCGGCGGCGGTATCGCCGGGATCCAGGCGGCCTTAGATATTGCGGAAGCCGGCTACAAGGTGGACATCGTGGAACGGCAGCCGGCTATCGGCGGGCGCATGGCCCAGCTGGATAAGACTTTCCCCACTTTGGATTGTTCAGCCTGCATCCTGACCCCCAAGATGATGGATGCGGCCAACCATCCCAACATTAAGCTCTATACCTACAGCGAGGTGGAAGCCGTCAGCGGTTTCGTGGGCAATTTTGAAGTAAAAATCAGGCAGAAAGCCCGCAGCGTGGATGCGAAACGCTGTACCGGCTGCGGCATCTGCACGGAAAAATGTCCCTCCCGGAAAACTTCCAGCGAGTTTGAACTGGGGCTGAAGACCAGGGGCGCTATTTATATTCCCTTCTCCCAGGCTCTGCCCAAGGTGCCCGTTATCGACCGGGAGCACTGCCTGAAATTCCAGACCGGCAAATGCGGTATCTGCTCCAAGGTTTGTCCGGCTGAATGCATCGATTACACCCAGCAGGATGAGATCATAACCGAACATTACGGCGCTATCGTGGCAGCTACCGGTTTTGACCTGTTGCCTCTGGATAAGTTTGGCGAATATGGTTACCAGGATTCCCCGGACGTGATCACCTCCCTGGAATTTGAACGGCTCACCAATGCCACCGGTCCAACGGAAGGCCACCTGGTCTGCCCGTCCACCGGGAAGGAACCTAAATCAGTGATCATCGTTTCCTGCGTGGGTTCCCGGGATACCAGCGGCCGGGGCAAAACTTATTGTTCCAAGATCTGCTGCATGTACAATGCCAAACAGGCCATGTACATCCGGGAAAAATATCCCCAGATCGACGTGACGGTGTTCTATATCGACGTGCGCACGCCCGGTAAGGCTTTTGATGAGTTTTACCGCCGGGCAGTGGAAGAATTTAACGTGCACTATATCAAGGGTCAGGTGGGCAAAGTTTTGAAAGACGCCCGGGGCGGCCTGACGGTTTTTGCCAGCGACCTGCTCAGCGATAAGCATCTGATGCTGCATGCGGATATGGTGATCCTGGCTACGGCGGTCAAGCCGGCGGCCGGCGCCAGGAAACTGGCCACCATGCTTACCGCCAGCATGGATAACGACGATTTCTTTACCGAGGCTCATCCCAAGCTGCGCCCGGTGGAAAGTCCCACGGCGGGAATTTTTCTGGCCGGCATGTGCCAGGGTCCCAAGGATATTCCCGAGACCGTTTCCCAGGCGGGAGCGGCGGCGGTGAAAGTGGTAGGCCTGCTGGCCAAGGATAAGTTACGTACGAATCCCTGCGTGGCGCACTGCCAGGAAAATATTTGCAGCGGCTGTCTGGCTTGCGAAAAAGTTTGTCCCTACGGGGCTATCACGGCCGAGACCAAGACAGTTATCAACCTGGCCGGGGTTAAGGAGCAGCGGACGGTAGCCGTGGTGAACCAGACTCTCTGCCAGGGCTGCGGCGCCTGCACGGTAGCGTGCCCGGCGGCGGCCATGGATTTAAAGGGCTTTAGCAATCAGGAAATTCTGGCGGAGGTGGATGCACTATGTTAGGAGAAAAAGTAACGGTTGCTGACAAGACGGCTGCACCTGCCCCATTTGAACCTAAAATTGTAGCTTTTTGCTGCAACTGGTGCAGTTATGCCGGAGCTGACGGCGCCGGTACGGCCCGCAAACAGTATCCGGCCAATGTGAAGATTATCCGGGTGCCCTGTTCCTGCCGGGTGAACCCGCTCTTTATCCTGCGGGCCTTCCAGCGGGGAGCGGACGGGGTCATCCTCTGCGGCTGCCATCCCGGCGACTGCCATTATATGACGGGCAACTATTATACCCGCCGCCGTTTGACCCTGCTCATGAGCATGCTGAATTTTATGGGCGTGGCTACGGAGCGTCTGCGGGTAGAGTGGGTATCAGCCTCGGAAGGCGCGCGTTTTGCCGAGATCATGACCAGCTTTGTGGAGCAGATCACGGCTTTGGGAGCGAATGTAAAGTTGAGGGACCTGAGATGCAAAAAATAGCGGCGTTAATGCGGCAGAAAGCACAGGAACTTTTAAGCTCCGGCCAGGTACAGCAGGTAGCGGCCTGGCGGAAAGGGCAACTGGCTTACGATAATGCTCCGGCTGTCTTTACCAGTCCGGAGGCTTGCGCAGATTTAGTCTACGATGAATTTTGTCCGGCCAACCTAAGTAAATATCTGCTGGCGGCTACTAAGAAAAAACTTAAGACCGCGGTGTTCTTAAAACCCTGCGATACTTACGGCGTCAACCAGCTGCTCAAGGATAACCGGGTGCAGCGGGAATATGTGTACGCTATCGGCACCCCTTGTCAGGGCATGCTGGATATTAAAAAGATCAGGGCTCACGGCCTGAAAGGTATCACCAGGATTACGGTGAGCGAGGGCGTGGTCCAGGTGGAAACCGTGTACGGTACCCAAAATTTGCCGCAGCGGGACGTGCTGTTAGATAAATGCCTGCAGTGCAAGGGCAATGCCTATATGATCGCCGATACGGAAATCGGGGAAAAACTGGCCACCCCGGAACCACGGGGCGATGCTTTTGCGGCGGTGAAGCGTATTGAGGCGCTGCCGCCGGAAGAGCGTTTTAAGTTCTGGCAGCAGGAATTATCCAAGTGTATCCGCTGCAACGCCTGCCGGGATATCTGCCCGGCCTGCAGCTGCGAGCAGTGTATCTTTGATAATCCGGCGGCCCCCGTAGCCGGCAAAGCTTTCGCGGACCCGGTGGAAGAAAATATGTTCCACCTGATCCGGGCCTACCATGTGGCCGGCCGCTGCGTGGGCTGCGGCGAATGCGCCCGGGTGTGTCCCCAGGGCGTGAAGCTGGGGCTGTTAAATTTAAAATTCATGAAAGATATTAATACGTTTTACGGTCCGTACCAGGCAGGCAGCGATGCTACCACGCCGGCGCCCCAGGTGACTTTTACCCAGGGTGATGTGGAGCCGTCCGCAGCCGGACAGAAAGGGAGGAGCTAACCATGTTCAAGATTGCCAAGGCCAAATGGCCGGAACTGTGGCAGGCTTTAGCCCGGGAGGGCCAGCTGTATCTGCCGGCCTTAGTGGACGGTAAGACGGATTTTGCCCCCTGGCAGAAAGACACCAAGGTGGATCTGCTCACCGCGGTCACGGCCAAATCTTTAAAACAGTTGTTCTTTGCCCAGGTGGAACCTTTGATGCACTTCCAGACCAGCGGCAAGAAGGTGGCGGTGACGCCTCAAGAACTGCCGGCGCAGCCTACCATCGCTTTCGGGGTGCGGGCCTGTGACCTGGCCGGATTTACTATTTTGGATAAAGTTTTCCTGAAAGAACCGGTGGATACTTTTTACCGGGCCCGCCGGGAGAACTGCACGCTCATTGGCTTAGCCTGCGGTTTTCCGGAAGAGACCTGTTTCTGCCAGACTTTTAACATTGATGCGGCCAGTCCCGCCGGGGATATTCAGACCTGGCTGGTCTGGGACAATCTGTACTGGGAAAGCCGGACCGGGAAAGGTCAGCAGCTTACCGCTAAACTGGCGGCGCTCCTCACTGAGGCTACCGCCGAAGATGCCAAGCTGGTACAGGCTCAGCAGACAAAGATCAGGGAAACCTTAAGCAAGCTGCCTTTAGGCCGGCTGCGTTTCAGCCCGGAGTTAGCCAAACATGAGCAGGAAGTTTTCAACAGCAAGGTCTGGGAAAAATTATCCGCCACCTGTTTGTCCTGCTGCGGCTGTACCTATGTATGCCCCACCTGTCACTGCTACGACGTGCGGGATTATGCGGGCAAGGACGGAGCGGTGGAACGGTTCCGCTGCTGGGACAGCTGTATGAACGGCGACTTTACCAAGATGGCTCACGGCAATCCCCGTAAAGGCCAGCTGGAAAGGTTCCGCCAGCGCTACATGCATAAGCTGGTGTACTTTCCGGAAGACTACGAGGGGACTTTTGCCTGCGTAGGCTGCGGTCGCTGCCTGCGTATCTGTCCTGTGAACCTGAATATCGTGAAAGTGGCTAAGGAACTGGAGGTGGACCTGCATGTGTAACTGTCAGGATACCCTGATTCCTCAGATCGGCGTGGTGACGGATGTGTGCCGGGAAACGGCGGACGTGAAAACCTACCGGGTGGAAAAACCCGGGGGAGGCAAATTGTTCGAACACCTGCCGGGGCAGTGCGCCCTGCTCTCCGTGCCGGGGATGGGGGAAGCTATTTTCTCCATTACTTCCTCGCCGACCAATAAAAACTATCTGGAGTTCAGCATCAAGCGCTGCGGCAGCATCACCACCTACTTGGACGATGAGCTGGAGGTGGGTCAGGAAATTGCAGTGCGGGGTCCCTACGGCAATCATTTCCCCGTGGAAGATAAGCTGCGGGGAAAGGACGTGCTCTTTATCGCTGGCGGTATCGGCCTGGCGCCTATGCGCAGCGTGATCAACTATATGCTGGACAAACGGGACCAGTTCGGCAGCATCGATATCGTGTACGGCGCCCGCAGCAGGGAAGATTTTGTGCGCTACCAGGAGCTGACCGAAATTTGGCCTAAGCAGCCCAAGACCAAGGTGCATCTTACCATCGATAAACCCCAGGAAGGCTGGACGGGCAACGTAGGTTTTGTGCCTGCTTTTTTAAAGGCGCTGCAGTTTACGCCGGACAAGACGGTGCTGCTGTGCGGACCGCCCATCATGATCAAGCTCTGCCTGGCGGCGCTGATCGAGATGGGCTTTAAGAAGAACCAGGTCTACACCACCCTGGAATTAAAGATGAAATGCGGCATCGGTAAATGCGGCCGCTGCAATATCGGCAAGAAATATGTGTGCAAGGACGGACCGGTTTTCACCTGCGATGAGCTGGATGAGATGCCGGACGAGTATTGAGAGGAGGTTCGGGCATGGAAGCAATGGTTACAGCCTGGCTGCTGGGGAAAAAATGTACGGTGCCGGCGACGCTTACGATCATGGACGCCATGGAATATGCCGGTTTTAAACTGATTAGGGGTGTGGGCTGCCGCAACGGTTTTTGTGGGGCCTGTGCCGTTATTTATCGCCTCAAGGGTACCACGGAACTGAAAGTGGTCCTGGCCTGCCAGACTAAGATTGAGGAAGGCATGTGCGTGGGGAAGATTGAATCCTTCCCTTTGAATAAACGCAGCTTTAACCTGGAGGAACTGAGGCCTACGGATAATATCATCGGCCAGCTCTATCCGGAAATTTACAGCTGCATCGGCTGTAATGCCTGCACCAAAGGTTGTCCGGAAGGCATTAACGTGATGCAGTATATTGCGTATGCCCAGCGGGGCGAGTACGAAAAATGCGCCCGGGAATCTTTTGACTGCGTGGGCTGCAACATCTGCGCCTCCCGTTGCCCGGCCCAGATCAGCCACAGCGCCGTGGGCCTCTTGGCCAGAAGGCTGACCGGCAGGTACCTGGAACCCCAATGCGCCCATCTGGAAAAACGGGTGGCCGAGGTGGAACAGGGTCTGTACCGGGAACCCTTGACCAAACTTAAAAATCTGCCGCTGGCAGAACTGCAAAAGCTGTATAACAACCGCGAGATTGAGAAATAGGAGGCAGGCAGATGAGTGCATATACTGAGGAGATGTTGAAATCCATAGCCAAGGTGGAAAGTACCAGGGCGGCGCGCCTGCATGTGGAACTAAAGCGCTTTACCGCGGAGGAGAAAGATGCCGTTCTGAAAAAATTCCATCCGGATTATAATACGGCGGCTTTTACCACTTTGAGCGTTGGTCCTAACAAAGGGGACAAGGTGCCCAAGGAATTAGGCGCGTTATTGGAAGGCCACAGCCGTCTGGAAAAAGTTCAGTTAGATTTGCAGCGCCTGGATTACGATGTGGACGTGCTGATCATCGGCGGCGGCGGCGCGGGAGCCAGTGCGGCCCTGGAAGCTAACAAAGGCGGCGCTAAGGTCCTGGTGGTTACCAAGTTAAAGATGGGGTACGCCAACACCATGATGGCAGAAGGCGGTATCCAGGCGGCGGATAAAGCCAACGACGGTCCCGATGTCCATTATCTGGACGCCTTAGGCGGCGGCCATTACAAAAATATTCCGGACCTGCTGGAAGAGCTGGTGGAAAACGGTCCGGCGGCCATTAAATGGCTGAGCGATTTAGGCGTGCTCTTTGATAAACAGGCGGACGGCACCATGGTGACTACCCACGGCGGCGGCACTTCCCGGAAACGCATGCATGCCTGCGCCGATTGTACCGGCGCGGAGATTATGCGGGTGTTGCGGGACGAGGTGCAGAACCAGGGCATCCCGGTGCTGGACTATGCGCCGGCGGTGGAATTACTGCTGGATCAGGAAGGTAAAGCGGCGGGAGCCGTACTCTATGATTATGACGCGGAGGAATTTTTGGTAGTCAGGGCCAAGACGGTGATCATTGCTACCGGCGGCGCCGGACGTTTGCACTACCAGGGTTTCCCTACTTCCAATCATTACGGTGCTACGGCAGACGGCCTGGTGCTGGCTTATCGGGCCGGGGCCAAACTGATTTATGCCAACTCCAGCCAGTTCCATCCTACGGGCGTAGGTTTCCCAGCCCAGATTTACGGCGCCCTGGTCACGGAAAAGGTACGTTCTATCGGCGCCCAGCTGGTGAACAGCGAGGGCGAAGCTTTCATGCATCCCCTGGAGACTCGTGACGTGGCTACGGCCACCATTATCCGGGAATGCACGGAACGGGGTAAGGGCGTCAAGGCTCTGGACGGCGTGGCTTTGTGGCTGGATACGCCTATGATCGACCAGCTCCACGGGGAAGGTACCATCGCTACCAGGATTCCCGGCATGCTGAAGATGTTCGGCCAGTTCGGTATTGATTTGCGCAAAGAGCCGGTGCTGGTCTATCCAACCCTGCATTACCAGAACGGAGGTATCCTTATTGATAAGGATGCGGAAACTTCTATCCCGGGCTTGTTCGTTGCCGGGGAAGCGGTAGGCGGTATTCACGGTACCAATCGTTTGATGGGCAACAGCCTGCTGGATATTATCGTATTTGGCCGGATTGCCGGAACTAAAGCGGCGGCCCAAGCCAAGACGACCAAGTTAGCCGCTTTGTCCCTGGACCATGTGGCTAAATTCGCCCGGGATCTGGCGGCGGCCGGTATCAAGACCGAGGTGGTTTCTCCGAAACTGCTGCCGGTGTATACCCACGGCAGACCCAGCCGCTCAGAGAAACGCGGAATATAAGAGGAAGCCCGGTGCTCTTCTGACAAATTTTACGGCAGACTAAGCCGCTAAAGTAGAGCAGCTATTTAGAGCAACAAAAAGCGCATCTTGCAGGCTCATACGAACTTGCAGGATGCGCTTTAGTATTTTTCCTCAGGCTTGCAACCATTTAGCCACGTCTAAGGCGTGGTAGGTGATGATCATCTTGGCGCCGGCGCGTTTAAAGCCCAGCATGGTTTCCATGACGATACGTTTCTCATCAATCCAGCCGTTGGCAGCGGCAGCCTTGACCATGGCATATTCGCCGCTCACGTTGTACACGCACAGGGGGCGGTTAAAAGTTTCATGGACCTTGGTGGCCACATCCAGATACGCCATGGCCGGTTTCACCATGACGATGTCAGCGCCTTCCTCAATATCCAGTTCTACTTCCCGCAGGGCTTCTCGTACATTGGCGGGGTCCATCTGGTAACCTTTGCGGTCGCCTTTGCTGGGAGCGGAATCAGCGGCAGCACGGAAAGGACCGTAGAAGGCGGAGGCAAATTTGGCGCTGTAGGCCATGATAGCCACGTTGGTGTAGCCGGCTGCGTCCAGGGCGGTACGCATAGCCTGCACATAACCATCCATCATGTTGGAGGGCGCGATGATATCGGCACCGCAGCGGGCATGGCTGACGGCAATCTTGGCCAGGAGGGGCAGGGTGGCATCGTTGTTCACGGTGCAGCCGTTTTCCAGGACACCGCAATGACCGTGGCTGGTATATTCGCACAGGCAGGCATCGGTGATGACTACCAATTCCGGGTATTTAGCCTTGATGGCCTTGCTGGCCATCTGGACCGGTTCCTTATCATCCCAGGCGCTGCTGCCGGTGGCATCCTTATAAGAAGGCAGGCCGAAGAGCAGGACGGCGGGAATGCCCAGGCTAACCACCTGGTCAATCACTTCCATGACCTTGTCCACGGAATATTGATAGTTGCCGGGCAGGGAGGCAATCTCTTTCTTGACGTCTTTGCCGGGAACAACAAAGAGCGGATAGATCAAGTCCGTCACGCTTAAAGTAGTTTCACGGATCATGCTGCGTAAATTTTCAGTGGCACGTAAACGACGGGGACGATAAATCGGAAAACCCATAGTTAATCTCTCCTTTGAAAATTATAATTTATTACTCTCTACGAGAGCGCTTACAAGTCCGGAAATCGTATATTCCCGGGCGGTAATGCCTACATGCAGGCCTGCCTGTTCGCAGGTGTGTTTGGTAATGGGACCGATGACGGCCAGTTGGACGGCGGTCAAAAGTTCGGTATGCTGATCAATTAGTTTTAAGAAATTAGTTACCGTGGAAGAACTGGTAAAAGTAATGTAATCAATGGCCTTATCCTGCAGGGCGGTCAGGAGCTCTGCCTTAGCAGCATCATCCTGAACGGTCTGATAGACGGGGACCACGGTAACCCGGGCGCCCCAGCTTTGTAAAGTTTCCGGGAGCACGCTGCGCGCCACGGCGGCCCGGGGGAGCAGTACGCTGGTACCGGGTTGCAGGTGGGGTTTTAAAGCGGCGGCTAAATCTTCGGCCTTGTAGGTGGCAGGCATCACATCAGGATGTAGGCCGTATTTTTTTAAGGCGGCGGCCGTACCGCTGCCGATGACGGCCAGCTGGCAACCGGCCAGGGCCTGGGCATCTAAATGGTGCAGTGCCAGCCTGGTAAAGAAAGCTTCCACGCCGTTAGCGCTGGTAAAAAGCAGCCACTGGTAGGTATGCAGCTTTGCCAGGGCCTGGTCCAGGGGCGCGTAACTTGCCGGCGGCACCAGTTTAATCGCCGGTACTTCCAGAACTTTGGCACCTGCGGCCGTTAGCTGCTGCGTCAGCTGGCTGGCCTGGGCTCTGGCCCTGGTTACGACTACCGTCTTGCCAAAGAGCGGTTTCTTTTCGAACCAGGCTAATTTCTGCCGTAATTTGACGACTTCGCCTACGATAAAGATAGCGGGTGGTTTGAGCTGGGCTGCCTGGACCGCGGCATAAGCCTGGCCCAAAGTGGTGACCAGGGTTTGCTGCTCCGGATGGGTACCCCAGCGGATCAGGGCAGCCGGCGTAGCAGCCGGACGGCCGTGAGCTATTAATTCACCGGTGATATGCTGTAAATTTTCTACGCCCATCAGGAAGACCAGGGTGTCCACGCTGGTAGCTAAACCCTGCCAGTTGATAGAACTGGGTCCCTTGGTAGGATCCTCATGGCCGGTGATGACCGCAAAAGAAGTGGCTACATGCCGGTGGGTGACCGGGATGCCGGCATATTCCGGCACGGCGATGGCGCTGGTGATACCCGGTACGAACTCAAAAGGCAGACCGGCTTTTTGCAGTTCCAGGGCTTCCTCGCCGCCCCGGCCAAAGATAAAAGAGTCGCCGCCCTTTAAACGGGCTACGATTTTGCCGGCACTTGCCAGTTTTACCAGCAGGGCGTTAATTTCCGGCTGCTTCAGGGTGTGCCTGCTGGAAGCTTTGCCGACATAAATCCGCTCGGCTTCCGGTCTGGCATACGCCAGGATGTGAGGGTCAGCCAGCCGGTCGTACACGACCACGTCCGCCTGACTTAAATATTCCTTGCCTTTTAAGGTTAAAAGCCCCGGGTCGCCGGGACCGGCACCGATTAAATATACTTTGCCTTGTTTCTTATCCATGACCTTGCTCCTTATGCTTGTTCAGATACTTAAAATGATAGTTTACCGTGGGGAACGATATTAATTATATAAATGTATGATCATAGTATAGCGGCTAAGATTTCCCGTCCGCCCCGGTCCAACATCCTGCGGCCTAAGGTAAGACCCAGCTGTTGGCAGTCGGTTTTAGGGCCGTCGATGCTGTCCCGGATTACCTTTTTCCCGTCCAGGGAAGCGATGACGGCGTCCACATGAAGCAGTTCGCCATGTACCTGGCCGAAAATGCCCATGGGTACCTGGCAGCCGCCGTTTACCAAACCTAAAAAGGCTCTTTCGGCCGTGGTAGCGTACGCCGTATCCGCGTCATTTATAAAGGCTAGCAGCTGCCGAATCTCGGTATTGTCAATCCTGGTTTCAAGGGCTAACGCACCCTGGCCCACGGCCGGGAGACATAAAGACGGCAGCAGCACTTCGCCAATCCGGTCGGCATGGCCCAGCCTGGTTAGACCGGCTTCCGCCAGGATGATACCGTCCAGGTGGCCTTCGTCCAGCTTGCGCAACCGGGTATCCACGTTACCCCGCAGGTTGACCAGCTGCAAATCAGGACGGGCGGCCAGCAGCTGCGCCTGACGCCTGAGACTGGAGGTTCCCAGGACTGCGCCTTGGGGCAGCGCCGCAAAATGCGGATATTTCTTGCTGACCAGGACATCATAAGGCGAGGTCCGGGCCGTGATAGCCGTCATACATAAGTTGGCCGGCAGCTGGGTAGGCATATCCTTTAAACTGTGCACCGCCAGATCGATGGTACCGTCTAATAATTCCTGCTCCAGCTCTTTGGTGAAGAGTCCCTTGCCGCCAATCTTGGCCAGGGACCGGTCTAAGATCTTATCGCCGGTGGTCGTAATTTTTTGCAGACGGACCTCACACTCCGGATACCGTTCCTGTACTAACCGGGCGATGTAATTGCTTTGCCATAAGGCTAACTGGCTGTGTCTGGTGCCAATACGGATACATGACTTCAACTTGCAAGTGCCTCCTTAAAAAATAGGATGGGGATTAATTTTTGTGGAAAGGTTTTGTTTTAATCACGGGGCGGACTAATTTTAGCCGCCCGCTTTTTACTTTTTCAGCTGTTCTACAGCGGCACGGATATTTTTTTCCGCCGCGGCGAGCTGACCGGTTTTAACTTGTTGTAGCAGTTTCTTGGTTAACACCCGGCACCAAAATTCCTTGCGGTCTGCCGGCGTAGGTAAAAGCCGCTGCACCTGGCCGCGCTGGCTGCTGAGAAAAGCGGCAAAAGCAGCCAGGTCTGGTCCATAGTCGGCCTGTAAATCTTGCAGCAGCAGCCGGGTCAGCAGGGGATTGCCACCGGTAGCCACGGTAAAAGTAAGCTGGCCCAGGTCATAGGTACCGGGTACATTAAAGTTTCCCAGTTCCGGGGCATCCACCACGTTGACTAAAAGCTGTAAGGGCTCCGCGTCCTGTGCCACCCTGGCATTCACAGCTGCGTCGTCCGTGGCGGCGACCACTAAAAAAGCACCCTTTAAGTCGCTGGGGAGATAAGGGCGCAGACATAAATTAAGTCGCTGCTGCTGAGCCAGTGCTTGCAAGGCAGGTATGACCCTGGTAGCAATAACTGTGACCCTGGCACCGGCAGCTAACAGTTTGCCAACTTTGCGTACGGCAACCTTACCGCCACCAATAACCAGGCAGTACTTGTTTTGTAGTTTTAACTGTAAAGGATAATTAAAGTCAAGATAAGCTGACATGTGAGAGTCTCCTTTAGTGATGTCCCTATTTTAACACATAATAAGATATTAGTAAATAATCCTACTAACATTTTTTTACTAGTTTAATTATAATCTGGTTAAGTTTTTAGTTGTATTAATTTAAAAATATGACAGTGGGAAGCATTAGTAAAGTGGGTCTAAATGTTATATAATGGAAAAATAAGGAGGCAGCTCATGATCCATATCGGTTGTCATTTATCTTCCAGCGAGGGTTATTATCACATGGGCCAGACGGCTTTAGAACTTGGCGCGGATACTTTCCAGTTCTTTACCCGTAATCCCCGGGGCGGCAAGGCGAAAGAGTTAGATCCTGCAGATGTGCAGCATTTTCAACAGCTGGCGGCAGAGCATCAGCTCACGCAAATTTTAGCCCATGCTCCCTATACTTTAAATCCCTGTTCGGCTACAGCGAAGACCAGGGAATTTGCGCATCTGGTCATGGCGGACGATCTGCAGCGGCTGGAAGCCACGCCACGGCAGTTTTATAATTTTCATCCCGGCAGCCATACCGGTCAGGGCGTAGCACAGGGCATAACTTTAATTACTGCTTTGCTGAATGCTATCTTAAAACCGGAACAGACTACCACGGTGCTGCTGGAAACCATGGCGGGTAAAGGCAGTGAGGTGGGCAGCCATTTTGAGGAACTGGCGGCCATCATCGGGGGCGTGCGGCTCCAGGAGAAACTGGGTATCTGTCTGGATACCTGCCATATCTTTGATGCAGGTTATGATATCGTAAGTGACCTGGACGGCGTACTGGCGGACTTTGACCGCATCCTGGGACTGGACCGCTTAAAGTTCATTCATTTAAATGACAGTCTGTACGGCCTCGGCAGCCATAAGGACCGGCATGCCTGCCTGGGTCAGGGTAAGATTGGTCTCGCGGCGCTCCGGCAACTGGTCCGGCATCCCCGTTTACGGGAAAAGTATTTTGTCCTGGAAACACCCAATGACCTGGAGGGCTACCGGCGGGAGATTGCACTGGTGCACAGCTGGTGTTAAGAGCTGGTGAGGCTTTGTGCAACGGTTACCGAATTGTATGTTAAAAGCAAAAAAACGCCTTTATATATCTTTTTGACGAAAAGTTATATTGTCGTTCTTCTGACTTGTTAAAATATTAATATAAAAAATGTAGTTTTCTCTAAATTTTGTTTGCATTTCTTTTCTGAAAGTGTATAATAAAGTAAAGGCATGCCGTTAAAGCGGCTGCTAGGTACCAAATTTCTATTATGGAAAGGATGATCAACATGGGCAAGTTCTGTATTAAGAAGTCCAAAGCCGGTTGCCATTTCGTTTTAAAGGCAGGCAATGGCCAAGTCATTGGCACATCCGAAGTGTACAACAGCGATGCGGCATGCGAGAACGGCATTAAGAGCGTTGAGACCAATGCTCCTAAGGCTGCTTTGGAAGACCAAACCACTGAGGGTTACAAGAAGGCTAAGGCTCCGAAGTTTGAAGTTTATGCCGACAAGAAGGGTGAATTCCGTTTCCGTCTGACCGCCAAGAATGGCGAAATTATCCTGGCTTCTGAAGGCTATACCGCTAAACCGTCCTGCATGAACGGTATTGACAGTGTACGCCGCAATGCCAAGGGTGCCAAGGTCGTTAAGGAGGAAGCAAAGTAAGGATGGCTGCAAACAAAGAAAAATTAGCTGCCGACTTAATTGCGCAGATTTCTAAGGACCCTGCCTTGATGAGCAAGTTCCAGAGTGACCCGATGGGCACCGCTAAGGAATTAGCCGGTACTGATCTGGGCGCCGATGTGCTGGGCCTGGTAGGCGAGGAATTTGGCGTTAACTTGGGCGGCGCTGCTGCTGCTAACACTGACGCAGCTGCCAGTGATGCTGCTACTGATGCTGCAGATACGGGAAGCGCTGCTTCCGGTCTGATGGGCATGGTAGGCAAGATTTTAGGCGGTAATAAATAATTACGAAGCCAAGACAACGGGTTTAGGCCCGTTGTCTTTTTTTGCTAAGCTTGCATTTTCGCGGGCATGTGATAAAATTAGCTTTACTTCATCAATTAATAAAAAAACTTCGTACAGGAAGAATTTTAAGTAAGGTACAGGTGTTACTGTGTGGCAGAAATTTTTGGCGTTTGGAAAAATCAAGGTCATCGCGGTGCTGGTAGTAGTGGCCGCGGTGGTGTTTTATGGGTTGTGCTATCTGGCCAGCATCCAGGCGGCGGAAATTTTTAACCGGGAGATGGCCAGGCAGCATGTGCTGCAGGGTACTTTGACGGTGGGCCGGCTCAGTGCCAATCCTTTGGGCAAGGTTTCTTTCCATGACCTGGTCTGGATTAGCCCGGAAGGTGAGAAACTGGCCCAAATACCGGAAGGTTATATCCATGTGCGTCCCTGGGACGTGGTGACCAAAAATTTTACGACGACCACGATTAAGAGTCTGGAACTGGATAACGCGGTTATCAACCTGAACTTTAATAAGGATATGAGCGTAAAGGACGTGGATCGCAGCAAGCGTGATGTGAAGCCGGTCAGGAAAAACGGCAAGCGCCAGCCCATCAGCAAGGAACAGTGGGCTACCAGTAAGATTATCGGCCAGAAAGATTTTGATTTCCGGCTGTTGCTCAATAACTGTGTGCTGACCACAATTTACGAGAAACGCAATTTTACCATGAAGGATGTTGATGCCAACATCTATCTGAATACCAAAGACAAGCTGGATATTGATTTTTCCAGCGGTCCGTTCGGCGGCACTATTATCGCCCAAGGCCTGGTTATTAAAGGCACGGTGGATTTAAAACAGCCGCGGCCGGTATGCAACCTGAGCCTGAATATCAGTGAATGTAATCCTGCTTCCCTGGGCTCCGGAATCGATGTCCACGAGACCGTTTCCACGGATGCGACTATCACGGGCACTTTGCCTGAGGTGGTTATCGACGGCTCCATGAGGATGGAGGCATTGACCATCCCGGCCCTGGATTTCACCAATGTGGTAGGCTTTTATAAGTATGAGGACGGCATCATCAAGGCCAGCAAGATCACGGCCAATGTTTACGGCGGTAACGTGGATGCCTCCGGTGAGTTCAACCTGGATACCAAAGGCTACAGCCTGGATATCCTGGGACATGAACTGAAAGCCATGATTGCGGCCCATGATCCTAAGATCCGCTGCGACGTGGACCTGGATGTCAAGATCCGCTCGGATGGTAATCCCAAGACGACTTTAACGTACGGCTCCTTTACTTCGGGGCCCGGTTCTTATATGCTGGTGCCCTTCGAAAGTATCCGGGGTGAATTTAAGAACATTGATAAGGTCCTGACTTTTAAGAACGTAGTTATCACTACCAAGTTCGGTCAGGTGAAATCGGACGCTTTCCAGATTATCCGGGGCAAGCTGCACTTGAACAATCTGTATCTGGAAGACCAAAAGACCGGTCAACGCCAGCAACTGCGATAGTTGCATGCTTAAAAGGCTCATCTGCGGATGAGCCTTTTTTCATAGTGGCAGCCGCGTATGGTATAATAAATAACATAAGGCAGGTGGAATTATGTTAAATTTAGTATGCGTACCTCTGGGAGACAGCGCGGCACCATCTTTCTTTCAGGAGGCATCGTCTTTTTCCTATAAAAATACCATGCTGGTGACTTCGACCAGGAACCTGGTGCAGGCCGGACGGGCCGCCGGGCTCAATACCGCTACCTTTGATTACCTGGCTAACGCCATCTTGCGGCAGGCCGGGGAGAAAGCGGTACAGAAGATTAGCCGTACGGCTCAGGAACTGATTGTGACGGAGCTGGTGGCAAAACTGCAGGCGGCGGGGCAGCTGCCTTATTTTGCTGCCCTGGCTGCTAAACCTGGTTTCATCAAGGCCATGACCTCCCTGCTTAGTCAGTTCGGCCGCAGCGGGGTCACGGTGGATGAGGTGACAGAAGCGTTTAAGTACTGGGAGCACCGGGACGCCAGCCATCAGGAAAAAGATGTGGAGGTAGCCCGCCTGTATACGGCTTACAGAAAATACTTGCAGCAGCACCAACTGTTCGACGTGGAAGGTCTATACCGTCTGGCGGTAGCTGCTGTGCAAAAACCGGGTTTTACCATGCCCTGGGAACATCTGTATTTTTACGGCTTTTATGCTTATGATACTTTGCAGCTGGAAATTATCCAGGCTTTGAGTAAGCGGGCGTCCGTCAAGGTGGCCCTGGTTTATGAACCGGACCGGCCCCGGGTTTTTGCCGCCACGGAAAATACTCTGGCTGCGCTGACGGGTTTCCTGGACCAGGATACCAGGATTACCTGGCAGCCCCGGCAAGTAACCAGGACTGCGCCTTTGTCCTACCTGACCGCTAATTTGCGGCGCAGCGGCGCGGGACGGTATCAGGACCAGACGGCCAAGGCGGTTACTGACGTCCAGTTATGGGAATCCCTGGACAGCGTCGACGAGCAGGCCCAGGTTTTGCGCCAGATCAAAGGCTTATTACAGAAGGGCGTACCGGGAAAAGAGATTGCCATCCTGGTGCGCAGCCTGGATAAATATACCGGTTTCAGAAGATTGTGCGACGCCTATGGCATCCCGACGGTTCTGCCGCAGGTCACGGCGCTGCATACTACGCCGCTGGCAGAATATGTGCTGGCTTTTTTGCGCCTGGGACAAGGTTACGGCCGGGACCAGGCGGTGGCGGTACAGGACTTCCTTTGTCTGCCGCTGCAGGAAAGTTTGCAGGGTTTACAGCTGGCACCCTTAATTGAACAGAGCCGCCTGCACTATGCCCAGCAGGCCGAAGAAGCCTGGCGGCTGGCGCAGCAAATCCAGCCTGCTGCTGCAGAGACGCTGGTAAAACTGCAGGCTCAGGCGGCGGCCGTGCCGGAACATGCTACCCTGGCAGCGTACAGCGAGCTTTTAGTTAAGCTGCTGCAGGATTTGCAGGTACAGGTCAAGGCCGGCGCGCTCTATCGCAGCGGCCAGATCAACCTGGAGGCGTTTAAATCTTTGGCCCTGGCGGAGGCGGCCCTGGCGGAACTGGGCCAGGAACTGACAGAAGATGCCCGGAGCAGTAATCTGGCGGCGCGGCCTGTGACCAGGGCGGAGTTTCTCCAGCTGTTGCAGGAGAAAGCCCGTACCCGTTCTTTGATCTTAGACAGTGGCAGCACGGAAGGGATTACGATCCTGGCGGCTACGGCTGCGGAAGGTTTACATTTTCCCTATGTCTATGTGCTGGGACTGCGGGAACATGAGTTTCCTTCCTTGCAGACGGAAAACTGGATTTATGATGACGGGGAGCGGGGCGCCTTGAGAAGCCTGGGCATTGATGTGCCCGGCTCTCAGGAAGGTTATGCGGAGGACGCTTTGTTCTTTGCCACAGCCTGTGCTGCGGCGACGCAAAATCTGGTCTGCACCTATGCCCCGGACGAGCAGGAGGGCGCTTCGCCCTATGTGGACGACCTGGTGGTGCTCTTTGGCCCCGAACTGAAAAAGGTACGTACCGGCGCGGTGACCGCAGGGGAAGTGGCATCGCTGGCGGAATATAAACATTTTTGTGCGGAACAGGGACAGACCGCGGCGTTAACACCTTATGTGACGCCGGGCTTTTTAGCTGCGGCCGCGGTAGATAAGGACAGACTGGCAACGCCAGCGGATTGTCCCTGGAACGGTACGCTGACGGAACAGTTCTTGTTGCCTCAGGTACAGCAAAAAATTGGGACCTATTTTAGCGCCAGCAAGCTGGAAAGTTATCTGGCCTGTCCTTTCCAATTCCTGTATAGTTATGTCTGGGGTCAGGGCGAGGCTAACGAGGCCGTGGAAAATATCCGGCCCGATGTGCAGGGAAGTTTGCTCCATGCCACCCTGGAAAAATTTATCGGCGCTCATCTGGGACAGCGTTTAGCCCAGACCAATCAGGAAACGTTGCTCCAGGAACTGGATGCGGATTTTACCGCCTGCTGTGAAAATTTTATCCGGCAGGGGCAGATCGTGGCAGCGGATTTCTGGGCTGCCGACCAGCTGCAGGTGCAGCGTATCCTGCACCGCTGGCTGAGAAGCGAACTGGCTTACAGCGCAGACTGGCAGTACCGTCCGGCGGCAGTGGAAGCTAATTTTGGCGGTTCCGGCCAGGCTCTGGCCATTCAACTGCCGGCAAAAACTATTTTCTTGAACGGCAGGATTGACCGGCTGGAACAAGAGGGTCATCAGTATTTTATTACCGATTATAAGACCAGCACGGCGCCGGCGGCCAAGGAATTTTTGCACAGCAACCTGCAGCTACCCTTGTATATGTGGGCGGCGGAAACCTATCTGCGGCGCCTGGATCCGGATGCCCAGGTAACCGGCGGCGGTTATTTTGTGCTCAAACAGGCCGAACGCAAAGCCAGTGTGGCGTATGCCGGTTTGGCCTATCAGTTCCCGTTTAGCGTGAAGACGGACCTGGACGGGGAACCGTTAACGGCTTTGTCCCTGCTCCAGGAAAAACTGGTGCAGGTCCTGGACCAGGAAATCACCGCTATGGACGCCGGACATTTTCAGCCGCTGCCCGGTTCTCAGTGCAGCAGTTTTTGTCCGGCCTGGGATGTGTGCCGGCTGGCTTTACTGAAAAAGGCGGCCGGGGAGGATGAAGATGCGTAAATTTACGGAGAAACAACTGGAGGCTATCCACAGCCTGGAACAGAATACCGTGGTTTCCGCCGGCGCCGGCAGTGGTAAGACCAGCGTCCTGGTGGAGCGTTATCTGTATCTGCTGCAGCCGGAGACCGGGAAAAAACCGGTCAGCACCCAGGAAATTCTGGCCATCACCTTTACCCGGAAAGCGGCTACCGAGATGCGGCAGCGGATTCGCAGCGGCATCGTGGCCAAGCTGCAAAGTCCCGGAGAAGACCATGGCTACTGGCAGGAACAGCTGACCAACCTGGATAAGGCGCAGATCGGTACAATCCACAGCCTCTGTAACAGCATCCTGAAAAATAATCCCGTAGAAAGTAATTTGGACCCGGCTTTTACCGTAGCCGAAGAGCGTGAGGCGGCGGTTTTTTTAGAGACACAAACGAAAAATTTTGTACGGCAGCAGCTGCGGGCGAAGAATCCGGAAGTGCTCCAGCTGACCGGAGAATACGGCAGCGTCCGTTTCTTGCATCAGGTACAGCAGCTCTGGCAGGAAGGTGATTTCCCGCCGCCAGAGGCTGATTTGCGGCCGCCCTACGAGCAGGCATTAGCCCTGGCGGAAAGCAGCCGGCAGTGGCTGCAGGAAAATTGTACGGAGAAGCTGGAATTTACACTGTCCCAGAAGAACTGGCAACGGCTGCAGGAAAGCTGGCCCCAGGTGCGGCAGGCCTTAGCCGGAGCCGTGCTAACCAAGGACCAGGGACAGCTGCTGGCTGGGACCCTGGGAGCTTTAAAAGCCAACAGTAAGACCGACCGGGAACTGGTAAAAGCCATCCGGGAAAAGCTGAACTGTTTCCTCAGTATTCCGGTATTGCAGCAGGCTTTGCAACTGATCCCGGCCTGGCAGCATTTTCTGACCGGGCTGCGGGTGTACGTGCAGACCCAGAAGGCGGAAGCCGGGCTGCTTTCTTTTGATGATTTGGAACAGCGGGCGCTGGAGCTTTTGAATACTTGTCCCCAGGTCCTGGAGAAGTGCCGCCAGAAATATCACTATCTGATGGTCGATGAATTCCAGGACACCAATGAACGTCAGCGCCAGCTCATCTATTTACTGGCCGGCGGCGCTAAGGATAAACTGTTAGGAAACCACCTTTTTGTGGTGGGTGATGCCAAGCAGTCCATTTACCGGTTCCGGGGCGCCGATGTGCAGGTTTTTGCCCAGGTTCGGGAGGAGATTCAACAGCAGGGCGGTAAGGATATCGTCCTGGCCAAAAATTTTCGCTCCCAGCGCAAGGTCCTGGAATTTTGTAACCAGGTCTTTGGCGTGCTGCTGGACGCGGATCGGCAGCATAATATGACCTTCGAGCCTTTGGAAGCTGACGACGAGGAGGGACAGCTGCAGCCGCACTTCTGGGTCCTGGACTATCAAAAGGACCAGCGGGAGGAAGAACGGAGCAGTGAGGCCCGGCTCATGGCGGCGGAGATTATCCGCCTGCATCAGGAAGAACAGCTGGACTTCAATAAAATTTATATCCTGCTCCGGACCATGACGCCGGTGGCGACTTATGCCACGGCCCTGCAGGAAGCGGGTGTTCCTTATGCCATCGTGGATGGCCGCGGCTTTTTTGACCGCCAGGAGATCCTGGACTTGCTCAACCTGTGTGCGGTGCTGGTTAATCCCAGGGATAATACGGCGCTGACCGGTGTCCTGCGGTCGCCTTATTTTGGCATTGACGACAACTGGCTGACCCGGATGTATCTGGTGGGAGCGGAACCGTACCTGTGGGATAAGCTGCCCCATTGGCAGGACCAGGAACCTCAGCTGGCCCGGGCCTGGAAAATTTTGCAGGAGCTGCAGCAACTGGCA
>JAKVKY010000019.1 GCA_022484685.1 Acidaminococcaceae bacterium
TACCTCTTTCCTGCGCAGGCCTCTACGAAATCCTGGAATAAAAGCCGCGCCGCTTTATTGTTGATGGACATCATCTCGGGGTGGAACTGGTAGCACATCAGGTAATTTTTGCCCGTACCTTCCAGGGCTTCGATGGTGCCGTCCTTGGCCCGGGCCGTTACCTTAAGGCCTTTACCTACGGCCTTGATGGTCTGGTGGTGGTGGCTGTTGGTAATCAGGCTGACCGCGCCGATAATTTTGGCAAAACGGGAATCCTTGTCGATATCCACCGTATGGGTGGCCGTGGCCGGATCCTGATTTTGCGAATGTTTGATGTAACAGTTCTTGTCGTAGCGTAAATCCTGGTACAGGCTGCCGCCGTGAACCACGTTCACCACCTGGTGCCCGCGGCAGATGGCCATGATGGGCAGGCCACGCTTTTCCGCTTCCTTAGTCAGCAGGAAATCAAAATGGTCCCGCTCCGGCCAGACGGCGCCGATACCCTGCAAAGGTTCCTCGCCGTAGGTCAGGGGATAAAGGTCGTGCCCGCCGGACAGCAGCAGGCCGTCCATATGGCTCAGCGTCTCTTTAACTACCTGGTCGTCGCTGCTAAAAGGCAGGATGACCGGCACGCCGCCGGCCTCAATCACGGAACGGATATAGTCATCATTCACATAGGAACGGTGGTAACCGGCAAAAGTACCGTGGTCGTCCACGATATGGGAACCGGAAACACCGATTAAAGGTTTACTCATCTTTTGTCCTCCTTTAATGTCAACACGCCTATTATATGCCTATAATTCCACTTCATCAATCATAATTTTTAAAATTTCCGTATCAGTTTTCTGCATGCCCACCCGGCCGATGTAGCCCATACCCTTGATGGTGGTCTCCACGTCCTTTTGCACGATGCCCTCGCCGGGGAGAAAAGCCCGGTGCTGCATGCTGAGGGCGTTGGCCAGCAGGGCCGCTTCTACCGCCGAGGCAATCTTGGCGGCGCAGGAAGCTTTGGCGCCGTCGCAGACGATACCGCCCACGTTGGCGATGGTGTTGACGATGGTGAGACCAATCTGTTTGTCGTCGCCGCCGCAGAGATAGGTGATGGCTGCGCCCGCACCGGCTGCCGCCGTCACCGCACCGCAGTAAGCGGACAGGCTGCCGATAAATTTTTTCTGGTGGATGGAGATGAGGTTGCTGAGCACCAGCGCCCGGTACAAAGTTTCCTGAGAAACCTGCAGGTGCCTGGCATATTCGATGACGGGCAGGGACACGGTCATGCCCTGGTTGCCGCTGCCGGAGTTAATGACCACGGGGAGGGAACAGCCGCCCATGCGGGCATCGCTGCCGGCCGCCGCTTTGGCCCGGGCCCGGGTTTTCACGTCATCGCCGTACAGCTGCAGCAAAGTCTGGCCGACCTGGGCGCCGTAAGCGTGGGTCAGGCCTTCTGCGGCAATCTTGCTGTTCAGGTCAATCTGGCGCTGGAGCAGTTCCGCCACATCTTTAATTTGTACGGTCCGGGCAAATTCCAGGATGCCGTCCAGGGTCATGAGGGACTTGTCCACCTGGGGTTCGTCCTGGGTGTTGGCCGTTTCCCGGCTAAAAAGCACCTGGCCGTCTTTCACGATCTTGGTGATATAGGTGTGACGGTTGATGATGGTGACCTCGGCCCAGTGCTCGCCGCGTTTTACCTTGGCGGCAATGTAGAGGTTGGCCACGCCTTCCGCCAGGGTGCAGCTGCAAAAACCGGCCCCTACTAATTTTTTGGTCTGCTCAATCTGTTCCGGCGTTACGTGCTCCAGTACTTCCAGTTCTGCCGCCGCGTTGCCGCCGATAGCGCCCAGGGTGGCCGCCACGGCAATGCCACGCAGGCCGCCGGAGTTGGGGACGGTGACGCCCTTCACGTTCTTGATGATGTTGCCGGAGCAGCGTACCTGGATGGAGTCGGGGGTAGCGTCCAGGACCGAGGCCGCCTTGGCCGCCGCGTAGGCGATGGCGATAGGCTCGGTACATCCCAGGGCGGGAACCAGTTCCAGCTTCAGGATTTGCAGATAGTTTTGGTAAAGTGCCTGTTCCATGTCCAGCCTTCTTTCTGCATAATAATAAGGAAAAGACTTGCAAAATTCACTGCGATTGTTTATGATGATTCTAGAAACAAGATTACTAACTATATTAGTAATCATATCAGTAATATTATCAGTAGTCAATCTTTTTTCGGGTTTGGCCCCGGGGTGGGCGGACCTAGTTTGTAAACGGAGAGTGACGGCATGGAGCCTAAGAAGAGTTTAAAGACCACGATTTATGATGCCATCCTGGAAAGCATTTTTCAGGACCAGTACAAACCGGGGGAAATCCTGACCGAGAACGCGTTAGTGGAACGGTTTAACGTGAGCAAGGCCCCGGTCCGGGAAGCGCTGCTCACCTTGTGCAACAACGGCGTCTTAAAGAATATTCCCCGGCTGGGCTACGAGGTCATCAAGCTGACCACCACGGACGTGCAGGAAATTTTGCGCTTCCGGGCTATCCTGGAATGCGGCTGTATGGCGGAGTACTGCGGCAAGCTTACCCAGGCGCAGCTAGCAAAGCTGGCGGAACTGAACGAACTCTGCTGCCGCAAGGAAGACAGCGCCGATTTTCGTACCCACTGGCAGCACAACGAAGATTTTCATCTGCAGCTGATCGCTTATGCGGGGAACGCGTACGCCTATCGGGCCTTGAAGCGGTCCCTGAGCATCCTGAGCCGGGCCTACGCCCAGTTTTACTGGGACAAATGGACGCCAGCGGTGGTAACGCTGGACATGAAATCCCACCAGCCGCTGCTCGTAGCTTTGGCGGCGGGAAACTTAAAACAGGCGCAAAAATACCTGCAGGAAGACTTACAGGACTTTGGCTATTAGCAAACTAAACTGGCCGGGTTCAGTTGGCGCAACAGCATTGGCCGGACTAGAGCGGTAGCGCAGGACGACAGCAGTAAGGCAGAAGGTGACGGGACTGATGAACGGTACATTAATAGGGGAACGGTGCGGCGTGTTCGCAGGCGCGGTACTGATCGGGCGGGGGCTGGAGTCTGCCCGCATCCCTATTCCCTATATGCTGGGCGGCATCCTGGCCATGCTTCTGGTCAAGATTTTTGGCGACCGGTACCTGACCTGGCCC
Organism: Acidaminococcaceae bacterium; assembly: GCA_022484685.1. GTDB lineage: Bacteria > Bacillota > Negativicutes > Acidaminococcales > Acidaminococcaceae > JAKVKY01. The sequence continues at coordinate 3,133 of JAKVKY010000019.1, forward strand.
CATGCCTGGCAGAAGCTGGCGCTGTGCGTGGCGGGCTACGGCATCGGCCGCAACTTTACCCTGGATACTTGGAACCGGCTGCTGGACCAGACGGCCGGCGTTTTTGCCGCCACCTTTATTTCCATGGCCCTGTCGCTGCTAATCGCCCTCTGGACCCACCGGCATACTTTTGCCAATTTGCTCAGCTGCGTCATGGGCATCCTGCCCGGCGGGTTGATGCAGATGATGGTCATGAGCGAGGAAGACGCCCGGGCGGACGCCAACGTGGTCATGGTCTCTCAGACTTTACGGCTGCTGGGCGTGGTCATGTTCGTGCCTTTCCTGGTAGTGCATCTGCTGGGAGCATCCGTTTTGCCGCCGGGGGCGGCGCAGACGGTCCAGACGGGCGGACTGGCCTGGTGGTGGCTGGTGCCGGTGTGCTGGGTCAGCGTCTGGGCGGCCCAAAAGTTACATGTGCCGACGGCGAATTTGATCGGCCCTATCCTGGGCGGCGCTATTTTTTCCTGCGCGGCGGGACCGCTGCAAACTGTGCCGGACCTGCTGATGAGCCTGGCCCAGATCAACATTGGCCTCTACATGGGCGCCATGCTGGATAAGGAACGTTTATGGAAGACCAGGGAACTTTTGCCCTACATCCTGGGCGGTACGGCGGCCATGATCGGCGTCAGCGTGGTAGTGGCCAAGTTCCTGGCGGGGCATTACCATTTTTCCCTGGTGGCCGCCTTTTTGGGCATGGCGCCGGGCGGCATCGCCGAGATGTGCCTGGCGGGTATGAGCATGGGCGAGGACGTGTCCATGATCCTGACCTACCAGATCGTGCGGGTCATGGTGCTGAACATAACGGTGCCCTACGCCCTGCACTGGTATTTTGACAAGGATTACCAGGGGTAAGCGGGCAGGTTGCAGGGTGTGAGCGGGGCTGTCAGCCTGCCCTTTACGGCCTAAAAAACAGGACGGCCCGTTGTAGCGGAACCGTCCTGTTTGAAGGAGAAGAAAAGATGGGGATGTTTTATATGTCATCGGGTGCAGCCGTAGCTGTACCCGTTATTTTTTTACGTAAGAGCTACGAAAGCTTTTGTAGGGGACCGTTTTCGTCAAGCTACTTGGTGCAGGTAAAGACAAAGGCGGGGGGCAGGTTGCGCGGCTCAAAACCCAGGCGTACCTGCCGGTACTGCCGTTTTAGATAGGGGTGCAGCAACGGCGTATATTGGAAGGCGATGAACTGGCCGCCGGGGTTTAGCGCCTCGTAAGCACAGCGCAGGATCTGGTTCCGCAAAGAAGCGGGGAAAGCGGCAAAAGGCAGGCCGGAGATGAGGCAATCCACGCCGGTCAGCTGGTGTTCCTGCAACAGCTGCGGCAGCTTTTCCGCCTGCCAGTCCACACCGGCCAGCATCTTGCGGGTCAGGTATGCGGAACTGGGCGTGATGCTGCCAATCTTTCTGGGACTGACGAGAAATTTATAGAAGAATGCGGTTCGGGTTTCCATGAGTAACGCCACCTTTGTTTTTTGATTTATCCATAGCATAGCGCGGCTATATTAAGGACAAATTAAGATGAAAAAAAGTTTTACGGACCGTGGCGCTTGCGTTTTCGCCGCTGCTGTGTTATGTTAGGAAATGCAAGCCTAAGCAGTTTTTCCTAAGGAGGCAGCCTGCTGATGAAAGTTCCTTTGCGTTATCAGATCTCGGAATATGATTGCGGCCCTACGGCGATGTTAGATGCCGTGAGCTACCTGTTTGAGCGGGAAGAAGTACCGCCGGAAGTGATCAGGAATATTATGCTCTACTGCCTGGATTGTTATAGCGCCGAGGGCGTCAGCGGCAAAAACGGTACCTCGTGCATGGCCATGATGTTCCTCAGCAACTGGCTGAATAATTTTGGTAAGACAGGACAGTTGCACATTGCCAGTGAATATCTGGCGGCGGGCAATGTCTTTTTGGGACAGGGCAGCTACATTGATGATGCCCTGAAACGCGGCGGCGCCGTGGTGGTGCGCCTGTATCTGGACGAGTGGCATTATGCCCTTCTGACCGGCGTGCAGGACGGACGGGTACGGATGTTCGACCCCTATTACCGCCGGGATAAGTTTACCGAGCCGGAAATTACTACGGTGCAGGATCAGCCTTGCGCCTATAACCGGATCGTGCCGGAAAAATTCTTTAACCGGGAAGCGCTGGCGACCTACGCCCTGGGACCGGTGGATACCCGGGAAGCTATTATTATTTATAATGAGGTAACCAAACTGACGGCGGCCAAGACCGTGGAGTATTTTATCTGAGTCGGCGCTGGCAGCATTTAGAGATTTTTTGTGGCTATGGTCATCGCCATGATTCCTTTGATAGCGCGTCACGTACTAAAGCTGGTCCAAAAGCTGTAAGAGTCCCCGGAACGCCGCGTGCAGTTTGGCGTAGCCGGGGCTTTTTTGCTGGCGCTGGTCCACGTACAGGTCCCGGGCTGCTTCCAGCATGATGGACTGGACCCGTTGGTCCTGCCGGTAATAAGCCAGGGGCACGATGCTGCCGCTGAAGGGGAAGTTGACGGCGACGGTGTAACCCCAGGCTTCCAGGTAGCGGCAGCAGGTACGCACTAACGCCGGCGGGGTGTGAAAAGCATCCTGCCCCAGGCAGATGTCCGGACAGTCTCCGGGCGGATAGTAGGGCAGCCGGGCGGGAAAGGAATGTCCGTCCACGATGAGGGCGCGGCCGCAGGTTTTTAGTTTGGCGGCCACGGCGGCGGTGAACGCGGCGTGGTGCACGTCGTAGTAGCTGCGTAAGATGTCCCGGACATGGGCGTCGTCAAAGCGGGCCAGTTCGCTGCCGTCCAGGGTATGGGTGTAGCAGATCCACATGCCAAGTTTGGTCATGGTTTCCGCCGCCGGATCCCGGAAGCGTTCCACATCGCAGAGCAGCCGGCTGACGGGAAAACGCAGGGTGGCGGCGGGGTAACGGTACAGCTGGTCCGTGAACAGGTCGGCGGCGGCCAGGGCGCTGGCAGGCAGCTGCTCCGGCTGCAGATAGATGTGCCGGTAACGCGCCGGGATCAAGGTGCTGCTGTGGGGCAGATGCAGGATGAGCGGGCTGATACGCGGGGCGGCAAAGTCAGGGGACAGTTCCCGTAAGTTAGCGGCAGGTGTAAGTTTAACCATAGGTTTCCTCCCTGGGCGGCAAAGCGCCCATAAAAAAAGCGCCATCCGCAGATGACGCCAGGAAGACCCCCGACCTTTTCATCTGCCGGAAATCTTTCCGATGGAATTAGCACCTTCCCGCGACAAGGGGTCACAGGGGTTGCTGCAGTTTCATAGGGCCAGTCCCTCCACTGCTCTGGATGAAGCGCGTTATTAAGTTATATCTATTATACCATACCCGCCGGACAAAGAAAAAGCAGGCGCCGCAGGCTTGCTTACGCGAAAGCTAAATTTTACACCTGGCGGAGACCTGCTGCCAGCCTGCTTTGCCGTACTCTTGGACAAATCTTGTGGTGTTTTTGCGAAAAAATTGTGGTCCATGGCTCTTTATGACCATAGGACTTGTGGTGTCAACGTAAAAAATTTTTAAATTTTTTTTGAAAAAATAGCAGGAAATAGCGCATTCATGGCGTATATAACTATTAGTACCCAAAGAAAAGCATTGTTTTTGCGGCTCGGGGTGGTGCGTGTTACTAACTAACCGCGTGGATCCGGGATTCGCGAAGATGCAAATTTTAAAGGAGGATGTTTCCATGAACAAACAACAATTAGTTGCTGCTGCTGCAAAGGAATCCGGTTTAACCAAGAAGGCCGTTGAGACCGCTCTGAAGGCTCTGACCGAAGCTACCATTAAGGAAGTTGCCAAGAAGGGCAAAGTTCAATTAATCGGCTTTGGTACTTTCGAAGCTCGCGCTCGTAAAGCTCGCACTGGCAAGAATCCTCAAACCGGCGCAACCATTAAGATTGCTGCTTCTACTGCTCCGGCATTCAAGGCTGGCAAAGCATTCAAGGAAGCCGTTAACAAGAAGAAACATAAATAATCTCCCTGGTAGTACAAAAGCCGCATCCTTCGGGGTGCGGCTTTTTTGCTGGGCATTGCTGGGCACAGGTAAAGAAAATCCGCCCGGCGGCAGCCTGCTTTGTACAAGCTACCGTCCGCGGCGGATTTATTTTTCCTATAAATTTATTCTTCGCACTCGGCCAGCAGATGCTTGGCGTCCACGTACTGGGCGATGCCGGCGGCGACTTTCTTGGATTCGCGCATGGCCAGTACCACGGTGGCGGGACCGTGGACCACGTCGCCGCTGCTAAAGACGCCGGCGCGGGTGGTCATACCGTAGGGACGTTCCCGGGTGATGACAAAACCCCGTTCGTCTACCCGGATACCGGTGGTGGTGGACACGATGCGGGCGGCCGGTTTCTGGCCGATAGCCAGGATGATACGGTCGCAGGGGATGACCTTATGTTTGCCGGTAGGTTTAAACTTGCCTTCCGGGGTCTGGACCATCTCTTCCACATCCAGGCCGCCCACGCTGCCGTCTGCTGCGGCGGTATACGCGGTGGGGCTTTGCAAAAATTCAAACTGCACGCCTTCTTTTTGGGCGGCGGTAAATTCGTTGGGGAAAGCGGAAACCTGCTTGTCCGTCTTGTGGTAGACCACGGTGACGGATTTGGCGCCGCGGCGGATCGCGGTCCGGGCCGCGTCCATGGCAACGTTGCCGGCGCCGATGACCAGGATCCGGTCAGAATCGTGGAGCAGGGTTTCCCTGGCGTCCAGTTTGCCGTTCTCCACCAGCACCACCATCTGCAGATAGTAGGTGGCGGTAATGATGCCGGCCAGTTCCTTGCCGGGCAGGTCCAGGGTCTTGGGCAGGGCGGTACCCGTACCCATGAAGATGGCGTCAAAACCCTGGGCGAACATATCGTCCACGGTAATGTCCGGTCCTACCAGCACGCCGGTCTTAAAGACTACGCCGATATGGCGCAGCTGGTCGATTTCCCGGCGCACCACCACTTTGCTGAGGCGGAACTCGGGAATGCCGAACATGAGCACGCCGCCGGGTTCGGGCATGCCTTCAAAGACGGTGACGCCGAAGTTCATCTTGGCTAAGTCGCCGGCCACGGTGAGTCCGGCGGGGCCGCTGCCGATGACGGCCACGCTGCCACGCTCGCCGGTAGTAGGCGGGATGGGTTTTAAACCGTTAATATGGGCGAAGTCGGCGATAAAACGCTCCAGGCTGCCCACCTTGATGCCGTTTTTATTCCTGGCCAGCACGCAGTGGGATTCGCACTGCTTTTCGTGGGGGCAGACCCGGCCGCAGATGGCGGGCAGGTTGCTGCGCTCACTGATAATCTCGTAGGCGGTGCCCAGGTTACCGTCCCGCAGGGCGCGGATAAACTGGGGAATATTATTTTCAATAGGGCAGCCGGTACGGCAGCCGGGTTTGGCACAATTCAGACAGCGCCGCGCTTCCTTCAGGGCGTCTGCCATGCTCATGATCTCGCTCACAATTTTACCTGCCTTTCCTTAATTACTCAAACCTTATGCTATTTTGACAACCTTGTCAAGAGGCGGGACCGGTATTCCCACAACTATTTACATATTTAAGTCAGAAATATATACTTTTAATTTAAAGCCAAGGTACGGAACTTTCTAAATCTCGCCAAAGGTGCTAAAATCAAACCATAATAATTATTACAATTAGATGTAGTAAAGTGCACAAAGCAGCAACAGTTTTCGCGCTGTAGTAAAGTGCACAAAACAGAAGCAGCTTTTACGTTGTGGTACCGTGTACCAAGGCGGGGTCCGGCGTTCGAAAAAGGATGTGAGCATGGTGGAACAGAACCAGTTCTGGGATCAGTTATTCGGCAAATTAACGGTGGGCATCGGCGTCTTTGACGTTACCGGCGCCACGGTGTGCCAGCGCTACCTGAACGAGAGTTATTACAAGATGCTCGGTACCAGGAAAGAAGACCGGGCGCAGTATCTGGCCGCCAAAACCCTGGGACCGGTACATCCGGAAGACCGGGAAGGCCTGTATGCCGAGGCTCAGAAAGCCATCCGGGATCAGGCGCCGTTCCGCTACCGTTTCCGCCTGCTGACCGGCGCCGGTTCCTACCGCTGGGTCGAGATCCTGGCCAATCACGAAACGACGGTTCCCGGTACGGAACGCTTTTATGCTACCTATTACGACGTGGACACGCTGGTCCGCAGCCAGGAAGCCCTGCAGGCCGGCCATCTGCTGACACAGGATGCGCTGCGCAGCAGTGACAACGTGCTCTTTATCTATTATCCGGCCACGAAACACTACCGCCTGCTGGCGGTGCCGGAATATCTGCGGGGCATGCCCCAGGAACTGGATAATTACCCCGAGGCCTTTATCCAGGATGTACATATGAAGGAACAGGATGCCGCCAGCTACCGGGAGATGGTGCGCCGGGTAGAGGCCGGCGACCCGGAAGCGGAGTGTACGGTGCAGGTGAGCCATCAGGGCAAGTATACCTGGTACCGGGTGCAGCTGAGGGCGGTCCGGGATACGGCCGGAACCCTGCTGCGCGCCATCGGCAATGCCACTAATATTGACCGTTTTAAGAGTGCGGAAAACGCCTTCCTGGAAGCCAGGACCAAGCTGGAATCCCTGGAAGAGGACATGCTGACCATCAGCTGCCTGGACGTGACGCGGGATCTCTATACCAGCCTGGAAGGAGAAAAGGTCCTGCCGCCGGTGGACGCCCAATACCAGGTACAGCTGGAACCGGCACTGCGGCAGCGCCTGGCCGAGGAAGCTTTTAAAATGGCGCCGGAACTGGCACAGCAGGACGAGCGGACGGTGACGCCCCTCCTGGCCTGCGGCGGCAATCTGCCCTATGCGGAAGACCGGCGCAAGTTATACCAGCTGGCGAATAATGCCAATCTGAAACGCCTGTATGCCAACGGGCAGCAGGAACTGAACTTTACCCTGCGGGAAAGGGCCGGCTCCCGGCTGCTCTGGGTAGGCATCCGGCTGATGCTGCTGCAGGATCCGGCTACCGGGAACCTGCTGGCCTTAACTTATTCCCGGGATATTAATAAGGAAGTTTATTATAAGAAGCTGGCGGACCAGATCCTGAACAAGAACTACGAACGGGTCCTGTGCCTGGATCTGCAGAGTCGTATCCTGTACCGGCAGAAGGATCTGCAGGGTGCGAGCCTGGATTTTGCCAATGAGGAATGCGAGGCGGCGCTGGACGCAGGCCTCCTGGCCAACGTGGCTCCGGAAGAGCGGGAGACCATGCGCCGCCTGCTGCAGATACCACACCTGCAGGCAGAGCTGCAAAATAAAGATGTCTATACCCTGTATTTTAAAGGCGCGGACCGGGTGGAAAACCTGCCGGGCCGGCCGGAACGGCGCCGGAAGGCGGATGTTTATTATCTGGACGAGCACCGGGACGTGCTGGTCTATTTGCAGTCCGATGTGACGGCGGTGTACGAGGAGGAACGGCAGCAACGGCAGCGCCTGGCCGCGGCTGTGACCGCAGCCGAGCAGGCCAATGAGGCCAAGTCGGAATTCGTCAGCCGCATCAGCCACGATATCCGCACTCCCATCGGCATCATCAAGAACATGACGGATTTTGCCATGGCGGACGCGGATAACAAAGAAAAACTTTGCCACGACCTGGAGCGTATCAAGAGCGCCGGCAGCTTTTTGCTGAGCCTGGTCAACGACGTGCTGGACATCAGCAAGATTGACAGCGGCCGCATCAAGCTGAACCCGGAGCCTTATCCCTACGACGAGCACACGGAGAATATCAAGGATATCCTGGAATCCATGTGCAAGGAAAAGGGACTGCACTACCGCTATGAACGGCGGCAGAAGACCACGGGCATCATCGTGGCGGATAAGACCCGCATCAACCAGATTACCCTGAACCTGCTTAGCAACGCGGTCAAGTATACGCCGGCGGGCGGGACGGTTTCCTATATCTCGGACAGCGAGGACCTGCCGGACGCCAAGATCCGTTTCGGCTTTGAGGTGCGCGATACGGGTATCGGCATGAGCGAGGAGTTTCAGCGGCAGATGTTTAAACCTTTTACTCAGGAATACGACAACCCGCAGCGTCCTAAGGGAACCACGGGCACGGGCCTGGGATTATATATCGTCAAACGGATGGTGGACCTGATGGGCGGCCAGCTGGAAGTCAGCAGCACGCCGGGTCAGGGCACCGTGGTAAAATGTCACCTGGTCTGCCCGGATGCGGCCCGGGATCCGCGCTATCAGACCCGGCTGCAGCCCAAGCAACAGCAGGCGGCGCCGGCGCAGTTAGCGGGACGGGTGCTGCTGGCGGAAGATAACCCGGTGAACACGGAAATTGCCAAACGGATCCTGACCAGCTTTGGCCTGACGGTGGACCATGCCCCGGACGGCAGCCGGGCGGTGGAGATGTTTGCGGCGGCGGCGCCGGGTTTTTACCAGGCCATCCTGATGGATATCCAGATGCCCAAGCTGAACGGCTATGAGGCCACGGCCAGGATTCGCAGCCTGGAGTGGACGGATGCTCAGACCATCCCCATCATCGCCATGACGGCGGACGCCTTTGCGGATGCCCGGGACAGGGGCTTAGAGGCAGGCATGAACGCCTACCTGGTGAAACCGCTGCAGCCGGAACTGCTGCGGCAGACGCTGGCCAAATATTTACAGGGCTGAGATTGATAAGTGCAGGCCGGCCTACAAAAGGAAAAGAATAATAACTTCATAATAACTATTATTATCTGACAAAAAATAAATTGTGTGCTATAATGATAAATGAAAGCCGATTATTTGATGTATAGAGAACCGCCTTTCCCGGGCAGGAAGGGCAAACAAAGAAGGCTTACCCATGAAGACCATTAATCGTGCACATGCTCTGACAGCGCTGGTCGTGGAACTAGTGCTAACTTTATGTATCTGTCTGGCTATTGCGGCGGCCAATCTGAATATCGTACGCACGCAGGTGGCTAAATATACGGATGATATCGCGCTGGATTATACTAGTCTGGCTGACCGGTACATCTCGGTGTTCAAGGTTTTAGCGGTACAGGTGAAGGAAAAGATTCAGACCGACCCAGCCTTGGATGAGATGCAGGGCTGGCTCCGGGGACATGACCAGGATTTTGCGGACGCCGTAGGCAAGGATGTCTACGACGGCTTTGCTATGACTTATAAAGGCGGGTACGCCCGCAGCTGGAATTACGGCGACTATACCCATTACGATCCCAACAGCCGGCCCTGGTATCAGGAGGCAGCCGGCGCGCAGGGAGAAGCGGTAGTGGTAGCGCCGTATTTTTCGTACCTGGGCGCCAGCAAGCTGAAAGCAGACCAGGTCATCATCATGACCGTGGCTCAGCGCTATTCGGACACCATCTCCCTGGACCTGGATCTTAAGATCGGCAAGCTGGACAAGTTAGTGGCCCGGCATACGCCTTATTATGACGGCACCCGGACCCTGTTCCTCAACAAGGACGGGTATATTTTAAGCGCTACGGATAAGAAACTGTACGCCTACGGGCTGCAGGAAGCAGACAGTCCCATCAGCGAGAGCCTGCGCACGGCCCTGCAGCATTTGCGGCAACAGCCGGAAAATTTGCAGTATCTGCAGGTGGACGGTAGGCCCTACCTGGCTTATGCCCAGGTAGATGCCAAGGAGAATCTATATGTGGCCCTGACGCCGTTCTGGGGTATCTTTATGCGGCGCCTGGCGTGGATCATCGTGATCTTCCTGGGTCTGGCTGCCCTGGAAATCTGGATCTATAACCGCCACAAACATGCCCTGATTGAACTTTCCGAGCACGACCAGCAGATCCTGCGGGCCCTGGCCTTTTATTTTGACGGCGTCTATGTGGGCAGCGTGAAGACGGATAAGTTTACCGTAATCAAGGCGGATAAATATTATGAGCAGGAAATCAAGACAGATCTGAGCCAGCAGGAAATATTTACACGCATGGCGGAACACCAGATGAGCGCGGCCAGCCGGCAGCAATTTTTAGCTACGGTAACGGTGGACAAGGTCAAGGCTCTGCTGGATAAAGGACAAAGTTTTACGATGGAACTGGAGATGCAGGATGGACACTGGCAGAACCTGCGCCTCATCCGCAACGAAGATTATGCGGCCAGCGGCGAGTTTGTCTTCTGCGTGGAAAATATGGATAAGGAAATACAGCAGCGGGAGAAACTGGCGGCGGCTGTTACCGCGGCCGAGCAGGCCAATGCGGCCAAGTCGGAATTTGTCAGCCGCATCAGCCACGATATCCGCACTCCCATCGGCATCATCAACAACATGACGGACTTTGCCCTGCAGGATGCGGGGGACCGGGAGAAGCTGACCCACGATTTGGAACGCATCAAGAGTTCCGGCGCCTTCCTGCTCAGCCTCATCAACGACGTGCTGGACATCAGCAAGGTGGACAGCGGCAAGATTAAGCTGAACCCGGAACCATACTATTATGATGAACACAGGGATAATATCAAGGAACTGCTGGAAACCATGTGCCGGGAAAAAGGCCTGCGCTACCACTACGAACGCCGCCGCAAGACAGGCGTCATCGTGGCGGATAAGATCAGGCTCAACCAGATCATCCTCAACCTGCTCAGCAACGCGGTCAAGTATACGCCGGCGGGCGGCACGGTATCCTATATCTCGGACAGCGAGGATCTGCCGGACGCCAAGACTCGCTTCGGCTTCGAGATTCACGACACGGGCATCGGTATGAGCGAGGCATTCCAACGCCAGATGTTTGAACCTTTTTCGCAGGAGTACGATAACCCGCAGCGGCCTCAGGGCATCATCGGCACGGGCCTGGGACTCTATATCGTCAAGCGCCTGGTAGATTTGATGGGCGGCCAGCTGGAAGTCAGCAGCAAGCAGGGCCAGGGCACGGTGGTGAAATGCCACATCGTCTTTCCGGATGCGGCCAGGGATACAGCTTATCAGGCTCAGCTGGAACGCAGGCAACAACAGGCGGCGCCTTTACAACTACAGGGCCATCTGCTGATTGCGGAAGATAATCCGGTGAACACGGAGATTGCCAAACGGATCCTGACCAGCTTCGGCCTGACGGCGGACCACGCCGCGGACGGCAGCCAGGCGGTGGAGATGTTCCAACAGGCGGCGCCGGGCTTTTACCAGGCCATCCTGATGGATATCCAGATGCCCAAGCTGAACGGATACGAAGCCACGCAGAAAATTCGCAGCCTGGAGCACCCGGAAGCCAAGACCATCCCCATCATCGCCATGACGGCGGACGCCTTTGCGGATGCCAGGAACAAAGGCTTAAAGGCGGGCATGAATGCCTACCTGGTGAAACCGCTGCAGCCGGATTTGCTGCGGCAGACGCTGAGTAAATATTTATAGAAATAAAAGACAGCTAGCAGGTTTACGCTCATGTGCGTTCGCTTGCTAGCTGTTTTTTTATTTACTGTAAGTATTTTCCGCGCCTCAGATCCACTTGCGGGTCTTGAAACTGTGGTACAAGAAGGCAGCGATGACGACCATCACGGCCAGGACCACAGGGTAACCCCAGGGGGAGCGCAGCTCGGGCATGAACTCGAAGTTCATGCCGTAGACGCCGGCGATAAAGGTGAGGGGCAGGAAGACGGTACTGATGAGGGCCAGCACCTTCATGATCTCGTTGGTACGGTTATTGATGTTATCCATGTTCAGCTGGATGATGCTGTCCATATAGTCGCTGCAGATGTCGCAGCCTTCGTTCAGCTGGTAGATGTGGTCTTTTAAATCAGCCAGGTAGGGATCCATCTGGGGCGGGAAAAAGTCTTCCTTGTCGTCGGACAGGTTCATGATCATGTTCTTTAAAGGCCAGATCACGTGACGGCAGGTGGTGACGTTGTGCTTTAAGTTGCTGAGGGTAGGCCGCTCCAGGGGCATATCGCTGGCCAGCAGCTGCTTTTCCGTGGCCTCGATGTTGGCCTCCAGCCGCTCGAAGATGGCGAAATAATTATCCACCAGGTTGTCTAAGAGGGCGTACAGCAGGTAGGACGGCTGGGTCTTATCGCCTTTAAAGAGCGGCAGACGCTTGCGCACCCCGGCAAAACTGTCGCTGCTGGCGGGCTGAAAGGTGACGATGACGTTGCCTTTGGCCAGAAAGCTGACCTGCTCGTAGCGGATGCGCCGGCTGGAATTGTAATACAGCCGTTTGGTGACTAACAGCAGCGCCTTCTCCCACACCTCAAACTTGCTGCGCTGATGGGCGTTGAGGATATCGGCCTGGAAGATGGGGTGCAGCTGCAGGAAGGTAAAAATCCTGCGGGTGGATTTCAGGCTTGCCGATCCCTGCACATCCAGCCAGAGCGTGCTGCCGGCGGGCGCGGTCAGATGCGTGTCGTCCAGGGCGCTCAGGGTGGCGGTTTGGACGGTATCGCTCTGGAGCAGCGTCACCACAAACTGAGCGGGGGAGGAAGGATCCATGGCCACAGGCACCGGCGTACCCGGCGCCATCCCGGCAGTTTCGGACATTTTTTCAAAATTGAGGCCGGGGCACGCACATTCGGCGGCGGTCGTAGGTTTTGCAGCAGTGACGCTCATGGTAACCAGACTCCTTTGCAAACTTGGTTATAGCTCGGCGAACTAAATTCAAACTAAGTATACCACAAAAGCCAAATTCGTGCCCGGCAGACGGGGGAGCAAGGCAGGGTGGTCATCATCGCGATAAAATTGCAGGGCGGTCACCGTAGCAGTAAAACGGCAGGGCCGAATACGCCGGTGGACCAGGCAACAGCCGGTAAAACCACAAATTATTTTCTGAATATTACAATTCGATAAGTCTTTCAGAAAAAGATTAACGAAAGCTAAGTTATGAGTTATAATGAATATAGTTGTAAAACCGCACAAGTTTAGTTTAGTATTTCATGTGCTGCTCTACATATATGCAACAGCAAAGGAGAACTTAAGATGCTCAAGCGAATTTCTCAAGCGGCAGTATTAGTAAGTTTGATCGCTGCCTTCCTGCCCACAGCCAGCGCAGATAGTTTACAGAACCGGGCCGGCATCCCGGATTCCGGCTCCCTGTTAAACGAACTGGGACCGCAGCGCCATATCACGCCCCGGCCGGAAGTGCCCCAGGTGGATGTGCAAGTACCGACTGCTAAAGAAGAATCGGAACAGGCCGCGGCCTACATCCACAAGGTAATCTTTGACTGCCTGGATCTGGACGTGAACGAGCATCTGCAACCTTTGACCGCAGGTAAAGTAGATAAAAAGATGACCTTTGCCGACATGCAGGACCTGGCCCTGGCAGCGACGAACCAGCTGCGCAAGGAAGGGTACATGACGGCGCTGGTGTATGTGCCGGCCCAGGACCTGGACGGGCATATCCTGCATTTAAAAGCCATGATCGGCCACTACGGCGACGTGAACATTAAAAATACCAGCCGCCTGACGGATGAACGGGTGCTGGGCTATACCTATCCGGTGCGTCCGGGCCGTCTGATTAAGAGCCAGCCTCTGGATAAGAGCCTGCTCATCTTAAACGAGATCCCGGGCCTGGTGGCGAAAGCTTCCCTGGCGCCTGGCAGCAGACCGGATACGGCCAAGCTTAATATTGACGTGACCAACCTGGAAAAGCAGGGCGGCTACGTGTACGTGGATAACTATGGTAATAAATCCACCGGCGGCTGGCGCTATGGTTTTAACTACCACTACGACAACCTGTCCCGGGTGGGCGATATGCTCGAGCTGGACTACCTGCGCAGCAGCAAGGGTATGAACAACTACCAGTTCCGCTACCAGATTCCGGTAGGCCGGGACGGCGCCATTGCCCGGGTAGGCTACAGCCATATGAACTACGAAGCCGGCGACCGCTGGACCTTTTTGGATAACACCGGTATGGCCAACACCCTGGAAGTAGGCGTGACCGTGCCCATGTACCGCAGCAGCAAATACAGCAGCTGGTACGATATCGTGTACCGCAACCGGGCCCTGGACGATTCCTGGTTCCACGATACCCTGGACAGCAAAAAGAGCAGCGACTCTGTCGCCTTGGAAATCCACGGTTACGCCAGAGAAAACGATTATTCGGACAGCTACAGCCTTTCGCAGACCCTGGGCAACCTGGGTATGGACAGCGAGTACGCCCGGGACCGGGATGCTTTGCTCCACACGGCGGGCAACTACAGCAAGACCAATGCCAGCCTGTACCATATTCAGCGCCTCAATAATCGTTTAGACCTGCATGCCAGCGTGACCGGACAGTATGCCTGGAAGAACCTGGACAGCAGCGAAGACTTTTACGTGGGCGGTCCGGACGGTGTGCGCGCCTTCCCCCAGGGCGAACTGGGCGGCGACAGCGGCATCCTGGGTACCCTGGAACTGCGTTACCGCACCGGCCTGCCGGAATTACAGCTGACGGCCTTTGTGGACGGGGCCAGAGTGGAATACGACCACGACCAGATGGCCGGCGATACCTCGGATAACATCCGCAACATCTTTGGCGTAGGCCTGGGCCTGATTTACAGCAAGAACCGGGACTGGTTCGCCAAGTTTGACTGGGCCACGCCGCTAGGCAACCACGCTTCCACCAGCGAAGGCGAGAACGTGCATAACGCCTGGTGGTTCAGACTGGTTAAACAGTTCTAACACGGCGTCAGCCATAAGCGTAGCCCAAAAAAATAACCGCGGCCTAAAGACCGCAGGGCTCCAGATAGATGCATCAGGTCGGAGGGATGAGTAATGAGTAAGCAGATGAAGTTCAATAAATTAGCGCAGGGCGTTACCCTGGGTTTACTGTTAGGCATGACGGGCATGGCATATGCGGCGCCAGCAACGAATGCCGTACCGACGGGTAATACGAATGTCACGGGCGCCAATACGGTTACGACAGGGGGAACTACGGCTGCGCCGGTCATGACCGTTACCCAGGATAAGACTGTCAACACGGCCCAGATTAACTGGAATACGTTTAATATCGGCAAAGATGCTACGGTAAATTTTAAACAGGCACATTCCGGCGACACCATGATTAATAACGTGGTGGGCAACAGTATGAGCGAGATCGCCGGCAAGATGAACGCTACCGGTAATATCGTGCTGATCAACCCTAACGGCAGCACCTTCTATAATGGCGCTGCCATTAACGTAGGCGGCCTGGCGGTGTATGCGGCTAAACAGACTAAGGAAGGGAAAGCACCTGATCCATCAGACGCTAATAATGTTACCAATCAAAGCAATATTACGATTGAAAATGGCGTGACCATCAATGCCGGTATCAGTACGGCGCTGAATAACTTGAGCGTAGTTGGTATTGAGCCTAAAGATTATGCCATCGGTATTGACCAGTTCTCTAACCGTATCCGTCTGGTGGCCAACGGCAATATTAATATTGGCTCAGCAACTTTAAATGCCAACGACACCACCTTTGCGGACGGCAGCAAGAGTAGTATGGGTGAAGAAGGCTTTGCTACCACAGAAAATTCCAACGAGATGTACGGTCAGGTGGCCATTCGTGCCGATGCTAATGCTGATGACTATGGTCAGGTAACGGTTAATGGCACACCGGTGCTGACGACCCAGGAATCCAGGATTTATACCAATCCGGAATTAGTCGGCGTTAATACTACGGCTGACGGCGTGCAGTATAATCGTAAAAATTATAAAAATGTAGATACCACGGATAGTAAGTTCAGCATGACGCAAGGTACGCATGTCACTGTTACTGCCAAATCAGACGATACGGGTGAGACTATTTTAGCAGATAAAACTGCCGGTGGTACAGCAGGAAAATATACTACGGCTACTTCCGGAACAACTGCTGCCAACGTGCGCATGCTGATCAATAATATTGCCCAACTGCAGGACATTGATCCCAATACTACCAACAATAATGGTGGCAATACTGCTTATGGTAATTTGGGCGGCAAATATGCTATGGGCAAGACCATTGATGCTACTAGCGATACAGCTAGTTATTTGAAGGATGGTATCTTGTACACCCAGGATAAGACCACAGACAAGATTGTAGGTGTGGCCGTGGCTGATAACTCTGTCTTTACTTCAGCTACATCCAAAACCTTGGCTAGTGGTACGGTCATTGATTATGATAATGCCAACAATAAGGTAACCATTACAGGTACAACAGATAAATATGATTATACTAGTACCGGTACCTTCTCTAAAACTAGTGGAACCACAGTTTATACTACCAATACCGGTAATACCCAGTCTACCTATTCTGATGGTACAACTACTTATACCAAAGATACCACGGCTGGCACGACCAGCTATACCAGAGGTACTAATACCTTTACAAGTAATGGCACCAGTACGATGTTAAATAATGGTACGACTACCTTTACCAAAACTGGTAAGACGACGAGTTATAATAATGGTACTTATGATATAGCGCAAACAAGCGGCATTACCAGCTATACGGCTAGTGGCACGACTTATTCCCAAACCGGAACCACGACCAAATATATTTCCGGAAGTGATACTTTTGCCCTAGCTAGCGGAGCAGCTCATGCCAGCATGAAGAATGGTACTAACACCTATACAACAGATGGTACGAATGTTTATCTGAATGGCAGCACTACCCCTTATGCAGGTACTGATGCAGCTACTATCCTTAGCAATTTAAATGCTGCTACTACCAGCTTAACAACTGCAGCAGGCGTTTTAACTCCGGCTGCCACAGCCTTGAGTAATGCAGCTATGGCTATTACTACAGCTGATGATAATATCGATACTGCCAATACTAATATTACAACCTTCCTTTCGGATACAACCAATACTACAGCAAGAACAGAGTTGAGCGATGCGTATACTCAGTTCAGCGGCAGTACCGGTACGGCTTTATCCACAGAAGGCGTAGGTACTAAGAGTTTATCCATCATCAATTCTGCCAACTGGGATAGCAAGAAGGGCTTTGACCCTATCGGTTCTACCACGGCGCCCTTTACGGGTAGCCTGGATGGCTACGGCGGCGATGCCGGTCATCCCTTGAATAACCTGACGATTATGCGCGGTGGTACCAACGGTACAGACGGCGAAGATAATGTTGGACTCTTTGGTGTTATCAGCGGCGGCAGTGTCGGCAGCTTTACCTTAGGAGGACCGAAGATCCAAGGCCAGAATAATGTAGGCGGCATTGCCGGACAATTAATTGCTGGTGGCACAATTTCCTGGTCTTCCGTAACCGGACCTGGTCAAAAAGGCGTAGAAGATTATACTAATGCGGCAGATACGGGTTATGTAGCAACCACCAGGACCGGCTCAGGTGCACGTGAAAATATCGGTGCCGTGGCAGGCTATGTTGAGTCTTCTACCATTTCCCATGTTTCCAATTCGGCGACCGTTATTGGCCAAACTAGCGATGGTACGGTCAATGTTTCTAACGTTGGCGGTATTGCCGGTAAAGTATCCAAGGATCCTTCTGCAACCAGCGCTGCTATTACCAGCGTAACTAATGGCGGTAATGTCTTTGGTGAAAAAGCTACCGGCGGCTTAGTCGGTGACGGTGAAGCCATGACCATTGGAGCCGTAGCAGGTAAGACTGATTTGACGGCTGCTTCTTATAACAACGGTCAGATTACGGGCTTGGAAGATACCGGCGGTATCATGGGCCATGCTAAAGGTGTTACCCTGAAGTATGTTTTCAATACAAACGAAGATACACCGCTAAGTGCAAACAGTATGTATTATATTAATGCCAGCGGTATTATTGATAAACAGGGTGGCACTGCTGGCACGACCTTGAAGGGAAATGCTCTTAATTCTACAGCTGCGCTTAGCAAATACGGCCAAGTTACCGGCGTCACCAATACTGGTGGCTTAGTTGGCTATATGGAAAATTATAGCGATACCAAGAAGAGTTCCATTGACACGGCGTACAACGCGGGCAATGTGACGGCTACGGGCGCTAATACCGGCGGTTTAGTGGGACAGATGACCGGCGGTATGATTACCAATGCCTATAACGGCGATAATAATACCGTCATCAAAGCCGACCTGGATTCTGATGGTTCCGGAGAAAAACCGGTGCCCACGGTTGTTTCCAAGCATGAGGCGTGGACAGTGACGGATGCCAGCGGTGAAACCCAGACCTATAAATATGATGCTTTTAGTGCTTACTATTATGGTTTCTATACCCAAAATGGCGGCACATATTACTTTATTCCTCTTAACGGCGTCACCAGTAAGGGGGCCGGCGGTATCTATGTAGATGCAACTGGCAAGGTGGTAAATGTCAATGATAGTACCAATAAGGAATACATTGCCGAAAGTGATCGGTATTATTTTAATCGTCTGGCATATAAAGATGCTAATATTACCGGCACGGAAAATGTGGGCGGTGTGATTGGTAACTTAAGCGGCGGCGATATTGCCACTGTTTATGATGTAGGTACGGTCAAGAGTACTACCGGCGCCACCAGCACCGGCGGTTTAATTGGCGTGGCTACGGCTGGAACTTTGACTGATAGCTTCTATATTAACGGCGAAGATAAGAGTTTAATGAATAAAGTTTATTCCAACCAAACCAAGGCTGTAGGTTCTGGCTCTGTTACGACGGCTACTGGTGTGAAGGATACCGGCCGTACCCTGGCCGATATGGAATCCAGGACTGCAATTAAGGATACCTATACCGGCGATGATTGGCTGGGTTCTGTTACCAAGGTTGATACGGCTACCGGTCGTACCGTCTATAATGGTAATGCTGTTCAGTGGGATGGCCTGGAAAAAATTTATAGCGGCAGTACGACTACTGTTTTGTATTATCGTCCGACAATAAACGGCGTAGAACAAACCTATTATTTAAAAACAGGCGATACTTCTACTCAATATACCCTTACCAAAGATACCAACGGTAATATTACTTTAACGCCGGGTTCCGGCACTGCAGTTACTTATACCGCAGATAAAGTTTCCAACAATCAGGGTAATAACTGGATTGTCTATGAGCAACAAACTTTGCCGTTGTTAAAGTATTACATGACAGATCTGAACCTGACCCGTGTCTTTGAATATGACGGGACTACCCATAATCTGACCACGCACGATGTGGATAATCTGTATGGCCGCGCTGATTTTGCCGATGGTAAAGGCAAAGTTGTATATAAATCCGGAGAAGCGGAGTCGACAGATTATCCTGGTTCCAGTGAATATTATTATGACGATTCTTCCATCTGGTCACCGCAACATGGCTATATCATGGATGCGATGGCATCGGTAACTATTACGCCGAAGGCTTTGAACGTAGTAATAACGGGCGAGAGGACTTATGGCGCGATAGGCAATACCTCGGGTTATTATGTTTGTGTGCCTTATAACGAAGGAACGACGCAAAAGTATGCGTTCTATACCGTAACGGGTGAAGGTGCCGACGCAAAATATACCTTGCTGACAGGAACTGCGTTAACTAATTTATTGGATGGAACTACCTATAAGCAGGATGAAACTGGATTAAAGGCTAGAGCCAAGGCCGATGGCGTATACGTAGTCACTTTGAATGGCATTATTGATACGGAAGCTACGAAGATTGACAAAGCCGTGGCTAATGCGGTCAAAGCGCTGGGTAATAGTTCTTCCGGCGCCAACCTGAATGGCATCTTCTCCTCCGGCATAACCGGCGGCGATCAGCGCCTGGACGCTACGACGACAACCAATCAGTATAAAATTAGTGATACCAAAGTTAGCGGCTTAGAAGCTCAAAACAAAGACTACAATATTACCTATAGCGGTTCGTTACTAGTCGATAAAACGGACTTGTACTTTACTTATACCGGTGTGCGCGATTATGGCGTTCAGAACGCAAAGGGCAACAATACTTTTACAGTAGCTGGTACAGATGCAGACAGCACTACTACCAGTGCAGTAGGCTTGTTAAAATCCTGGGATAAGGCTAAGCTAAGCAGTTTGACTGGTACTACTGGACAAACTTATTCTCTGGTTGGTAATGTGGCAACTGGATATGCTAATATAACTGATATTGGTGCTAAGAACATTGTGGATTATGATACCACTGGGACTAAGTATTATCAGGTCATGGTAAATTCCACTGGCAAAGTTTTAGGCTATGTGCTTACATCAACTAATTTCAATGGTGGCGAAAGTACGCCTACTGTTTCCTTCGTAGGAACAACCTCAGCTTACACGACCAATCTTGCCAATAACTATAACTTAGTTTGGAAAGCTGGTGGCGATACTACTTTAAATACTACTAATAATACTACTAATAATACTACTCCGTGGAGAGGAACACAAAACTTTAAGGTTGCTGATAGCACAGAAACCATTAATCCTGTTACCTTGACTGTAACGGTAGCCGGTGAACGCGACTATGGTACAACTATGGGTACGTCAACCTATACCACTTCTACTACTACCAAGACACCAACTCTGACCCCAGGTACCTATAATGTGAACCTTACTGGCTTAATTAGCTCTGATCCGGCCGCAAGTGTTTTGAATGCTGAGAACGTACAATCCTTAGTGAATAGCATCGAGGATAAAACCTCTGAAGTCAGTGCTACCAAGATTAGTGATCATACTAATGTTGGTACCTATGATATTAAAGCAGGCACGACTTTGACCGGCAGCAACATTACTGTAACCGGACAAGATGCTACCAGCAAGCATTACGATTTGTTGGCTGCTAAGAACTATAACTACAAGCTAGCCGATGGTTCCCACACTGAAAAGATTGATAAAATTGCAGCTACTATCACAACCACAGCTCATCGTGAATACGGTGAAACTCCTGCTATTGGTTCAACGACGACAGTGGATGATATGGCTGCAACCGGTATGACCACTTGGGATAATACTACCTTCGAGACTAATGAAAGTGCTACTTATCGTGGTGGCTTAACAGATAATACGGCGGTAACAACAAATGCCGGAACGTATAAGGCTGGAACTGAAATTACTGAAAGTGATGCTATGAAGAACACCATAGCCGGTACATCTAATTTTGGGACTAACTATAATATTACCTATGCCGATACTTACACCGTGAACAAAGCACCTTTGACGGTAACTGTAACCGGTCGTCGTGACTACGGCGGCAACATGACTGCTTCCGGAACATATACCACTACCGGCGGTGCAACTTCTGCTGTACCTGGTATTGATACTTTGACCAAAGGGCTTTATAACATTGATGTCAGTGGTGTCAAGACTGCTGCGGGAGACTCTGCTGCCAGTGTACTAAATTCGGATGAAGTTAAGAAAAAGTTGGCTACCGTGGATAACGGTGCCGGTGGCAATACAGCTACGGATGTAGTCGGCAGCCATACCAATGTGGGCTCTTACACCAAAGACTCTACTACCGCCAAATTTACTTTAGATAATACTAATGCCATGACCACAACGAACAGTATTTTGAACTCCGGCAACTACTATGTAAAAGAAAATGGTGTAAATACTTTAAAGATAGTGCCTATTGCGGTAACAATTACAACTGAAGGTTCGCGCAAATATGGCGGAAATAATCCTGATACCACGAAATACACTATTACGGCCGATGGACTAAAGGAGTGGGATAAAACTGCGCTATATGGAACGGATGGTAGCAACTGGAAGAGTGGCATCATCAACTCTACTAAAGTGACGACTGCAAAAGGTGTGTATGGTACTTTGGGTGAAGTGACACCTAAGGAGCAAGTGCTAAGCTATGCTGGTGATAGTCAACTGGTAAAAGATTTATCTAACTACACTATTAGTTATGATGATAAATTTACCATTGACACGGCGAAACTGATTATTACCATTACTGGTAGTAAAACCTATAGCGACGCAACGAACTTAAATGTAAAGACAGGCAATTACAAAGTAGATATTGAAGGCCTGGAAAATGGTGATACTCTAAGTTACACAAAGGTGGATAATTCCGTTGGCCTTTATGATAATGTGGGTACTTATAGCTATGGTAACGGTGCCGATACGACAAACAGTATTACTAAACTGGCTGATTTGAGTGGCGCCGATTTAACAGACTATGACATTACCTATAAGACTACCTTCACCGTGACACCGAAAGACTTGCTCCTGACTACCACGGGCAGCCGTATTTACGGCGATACCAATGATACGATTAAGTATGATAATATTGCTGATACCACGGGCGCGATTGTTAATCCTGCTGATTTGACAACTTTTAACAACTATCAGGAGACCTTGAAAAAAGCTATACAGGTAGATAAGTCTGTTACGGAACAAACAGATGCCGGTACTTATGGGACCCTGGGCACGACGAGCAGGGAAACATTGACCTATGCAGGGGATCAGCAAAAGGCAACCACGGCACAACTGGGCGGCAATTATAACATTAGGTATGTCGACGAGCTTACCATCACCAAGCGTCCTATCACGCATACACTGGCTGGCGCCAAAGAATACGGCACGGGCAGCGAACATACCGCGTATACGGACGGCGGTTTTACCAATGTTCCGGATTTTGCCAAGGGCACGATTAACGCCAACACACCCAAGAATGTTACTAATACCTCGGACCGTTACACCACCGTAGGCGATTATAACAACAGCCTGTTAGGCGTAACCTATAGCGGCGACTGGACCAAGAATTACGACATTACCGAGCTTACCAAGCTTACCGTTACCCCTGCCGACTTCACCTACACGGCGGACGATACCAGTTACTGGCGCGGCATGAACATTCCGCCTCAAAGCGGCAAGGTTACCAACAGGTATGGCGAAGACGTCAGCGACCTGGTGGGCAACAGGACCTGGCCGACACCGGCAGATCATACCAGTCCGGCGGGCAAGTATCCCATCATCGGCCACGGCGCTAACGACAACAGTGGCAACTACAATCCTTTGCAGGCGTCCGGTAACGACACCGCCCTGACCATCAAGGAAGGCCAGGAAGGTCCGGAGAAACGCACCCTGATTCCGGGAGGCTGGGGTCCGGTACGCCGTCCGCTGCTGGATATCCGCTACCTGTACATTGAAGGCACCCAGGGTATTAACCGTTGGGGCGACGCTGCTTACAGCATCACCGGCGGCGACAATCATAAGGCGGCCGGCGTGGATACGCTGAGCGGCATGGGCCTGGCTTCCAGTCAGGGTTATATCCCGGCACAGGGCACAGGCGTGGGCACCTTCTACAGCAAAGACAAGGATAAGGCTTACCGGTTCTAAAGTTTTTAGCGGCATAAAATAACCCTTGGGATTGTTACTTCCCAAGGGTTAAATTTTTTTAGGCTTCTAAAACCTGGTAACCGTCAAGATAGCAGGTGTTTAGCCAACTACTGGCCGTAAACACTTTTGCAGAAAATGATTCATCAAAAGGTTCGATAACCGTGCCATACCTGAGACAGAATAAAAGACCAATTTTTTCATCATTGCAGGCGGCATAAGCTTCAATCCTTCTTTTATAGTAATCCAGGTCTGCTCTGGCAAAATCCATACCTGTAATTTTACAAAGTTCCTGTACAGCTGTCGGAAGCTGTGGCATGATTGCGTTTATGCTGCGAGCAACTTCGAAGTCGTATTCTTCGTTGTAGATACGTCCGTAACGTTCGTCGTCCAAATCATAATATTGAGCGGCAAAATTACCAATCATACCACCGACAAACATACAAAACAACTCTCTATACATAAAGGCAAATTTTTTAATTTCTAGTGCACGCTCGGGTTCCCAGATAGGGTCGCCTAAGACAGGTGTTTTGTCGTACCCGAGATCTTTCCATACTTTCTCACATGTCGCGTAGCGGATGCCAGCACATAAAATGTCAGTTTCTGTTTTGTTGGACCGTTGCAACAATTTTATACCTCCTCTAGAAAAATTGTATTAGCATACAACCAGTATGCTTAGATATTGTATCATAT